>NZ_JBMHFC010000025.1:0-684 GCF_049166725.1 Streptococcus atopicus | reverse complement strand
TCTAGGGTGCATAGAAAAGAAGTCTCCTAGGACTTCATTTTTTCTATCTATACGGGAAGTAGCTCAGCTTGGTAGAGTACTTGGTTTGGGACCAAGGTGTCGCAGGTTCGAATCCTGTCTTCCCGATATTTTATTTGATATTAGATGAAATAGGTGTTAGTTTTTAACATCTGGAGCCTGGGACAATAATGTCTCGATTCTATCAAAAAAAGCAGGCTCTTTGTCAACTGTAGTGGGTTGATGTCAGCTAACATCGCGAGAGGACGAGATTCGTTCTCTCTCTTTTGATGTTCAAAGCGATGAGAATGCGTTTCTTGAAGTTGTCAAAGTTCCTGAATTCAAAAGTGTTTCGCTTAATGACCTTGATGAGATTGTTAGTTGCTTCCAGCTTGGCGTTGGAGTAGGGCAGTTCCAAGTCATTGAGAATCTTGCCTCTGTCCTTCAGGAAAGTCCGAAAGACGGTTTGAAAAATCGGGTGAACATCAGAAATAACCTCCTCAATCAGGTTAAAGAAATAATCAGCTTGCTTTTCCTGAAAGTGAAAGAACAGAAGCTGGTAAAGCTCATCTTTCCTTTCTTGAAGCTATACTCATCCCAGCTCATGATTTCTGGCAGTTTCTGCCAGTTCATTTCAAATTTGAATTCCTTGAGCTTGCGAATGACGGTTGAAGTTGAGATCGAGAG
>NZ_JBMHFC010000024.1:0-1325 GCF_049166725.1 Streptococcus atopicus | reverse complement strand
ACGTCGAGTATTGAAAATGACATCACTAAAACAAGGTATCATTCAAGACAAAGAGGGAATTATCATGCGGACTGTGTTTGGAATTGATGTGAGCAAGGCAAGTTCAGAGGTGGCTATTTTAGTCAACAGTGAGACGGTTCATGGCTACACCATGCCCAACGATACCATTGGATTCCGCCGTCTCTTGGAAGACCTGAAGCAAGTCCAAACACCAGAGATTGTTTTTGAAGCTACAGGAGCGGCTCCAAGCTTTTCTGGAGGAAAATGGCTACACTTATACACGGCTCAATCCTTTGGAAACTAAGAAGCAACTGGATAGCCTGCGAGTTCGTAAAACAGATAAGATTGACGCTGAAAAACTAGCACAATCTCAATTTGTGCTCAATCGTAAACCGACCTATGTTCAAGAGGAGGTTTATCAAGACTTGCGGGATTTGAGTCGTTTCTATCAGAATCTGACAGAGGATACCGTTCGTACTAAGAATCGCCTTCACAAAGTACTGCAAGTGACCTTCCCCGAACTGGAGTCCATCTTGTCAACACCAACGGGAGAACAATACTGGCAGCTGGTGAGGGCATTCCCAAGTAAAGCTTTCGTCCTGGAAGTGTCTGAGATGGAACTGACTACCAGCATTCGGCAGTCTACAGCCAAACGCATCTCTGACAAGCGTGTCGCTTATCTGGTGGGGAAACTCATTGAACTAGCCAAACAGTCTTATTGTGCTACCAAGAAAACCTCTCCAATGATCGAAGAGGTTCGTTACTATGCAGGAGAACTCCAACGATTGACCGAACGCAGACAGACTATCTTAGAAAAAATGATAGAGCTGGCCAAACCTCTACCAGAATACGAGATTCTTCTCTCTATTCCTGGTATCGCTGAAACAACCGCCACCTCTATCATAGGCGAATTAGGAGATATTCGCCGTTTTCAGTCTAGTCTGCCAATCAAATCAACGCCTTTATTGGAATTGATCTAAGACACTACGAATCTGGAAACTTTCTGGCTCAAGAACACATCACCAAACAGGGCAATCCTTATGCCAGAAAGATTCTCTTCAAGACCATTCACAACATTGCTTCGGCCAGTCATACCAATCCTTGCCACATTGCGGACTTTTATGAGAAACGAAAAAGACAATCGCAGACGACTTCAACTAAGTCTCATACGATTGCCTCAATGCATCGCTTCATAAGGACAATGTATTACCTCATTACGCATAACAAACTTTACGATTACACTTTAACCCAAAATCATTAAAGCCGTCTATGCTCTATCATTGTAACACCTTATGAAAAAAATAGCTAGATAAGGTGTTGATTTT
>NZ_JBMHFC010000023.1:0-1413 GCF_049166725.1 Streptococcus atopicus | reverse complement strand
ATCTGCAACAGTTTGTCCTTCTTTGTGCACATACAAACCGAGTTTGACTTCTTTGTAGTCAGTTGCTTTTCCGTTTACCCATGTCTTGGTCGCTTCAAAGTCAACTGTCACACGTTTGTTAGAGATATTGAGGGGAATACCTTGTCCACCTTTTAACTCCACTTCAAACTCTTGACTATTTACCTGATAGCCTGGTTTCGGAGTCTTTTCTTTGACGATATACTTACCATCACTGAGAGCCTTTGAAAGAGCAATCCCGTCTTTATCTGTTGGCACTGTTTGAACTACTTTATTAGTAGCTTTATCAATGATATCAAATTCAACACCTTCCAACTTAACATCTGCATCAGCTTCATCGAATTTTGTGATTTTAATTTTACCAGCAATATCAGCAGTAACAGTTGCACCTACAGATTTAACAGACTTTAAATTAAACGTTGCTTCTGTTTTGGTTCCAGTACTACCTCCGTATTGTTCCCAAATAAGTTGTGGTTGGTTATCAATCAAGTACTGCGCTGAGTTACTTATCGTTGAAGTATCTGCTGGTGAGGACGTATCATACGTTAAGAAAAAGCTCTTTGTTCCCATATTAGTTGGCATGAGCAACTCAAATCCTCGTTTCCCGTTGACAAAGGTCAACAAAGCTTTTTTATCTGAGTTAGCCTTGTATACCTCCGGATCGGTTGTGATTTCGTATTCATCACCTAAATGTTTAAGAGCAGATGAATTCGTATTCGTCGTTTCGAATTCCGCTTCATGCATATAGAAAGTACCTTCCACATAGTTAGCAAAGGCTCCCTTTGAAACGTCATCTGTAATCTTCACCACATGTCCAGTCATATCTTTCTTAGCGCGATTAATCTTCATCTGAAAATGTGCTCTCGCCTTATTGTTATCGTTATAACCGTACTTTGTAATGGTTTCTCCTATCACGTCAGTCTGTTGATATTTATTCACTTTATACGTGATGGTCTGTGTTTTACCATCTGGCAAAACATAAGTAACCGTTTTCCCCTCTTTTTGGAGTGTTTCAGTTGCTTCTGCAACAAAGTCCCCACGGATATTCTGCTTGTCCTTCACCTTGTCATTGAAGGTAAATACCAGCCGATGGTTAGCATTATCCACTCGGACAGTCCCCATTTTGGTATTTGATGTCGAATCAATCAAATCCAGACTACCATCCGTCAAACTCAAGTTATCTGGAGCCTTTACGATGAAGTAATCCCCATCCTTGATTTCATTAGCTGCCACATTGGGAAATGAGAATTTACCTGAATATTTCAATTTCATCGAAGTATCATTTGAACCATGAATTCCTTCAGTCTTGCTTCCTGTGGATGCTATAGTAATCTCCAAGTCCTCGAAATGGGCTTTATTGGTAACGTCAGCAGCAGAAACCCGCTGGACGTTCCA
>NZ_JBMHFC010000022.1:0-2109 GCF_049166725.1 Streptococcus atopicus | reverse complement strand
TACAGCGAAAGCGCCGCTTTTTGAGTCGGATAAGGGTTTTGTATCCTGCTGTCTCCAGATAAGGGATTTTAGAAGGTTTCTGGAAGTCGTATTTGGTCATCTGTCCCTTGCAGGCAGGGCATGGAGGGGCATCATAGTCAAGGTGGGCCAGGATTTCTTTGTGAGTATCGGCATCAAAAAGATTGTCTATTTTGATATTTTTGTCTTCAATTCCAAGAAGTTTTGTGATAAAATCGAGTTGTTCCATATGAGTCTTTCTAATGAGTAGTTTCGTCGCTTTTCATTATAGGTCATATGGGACTTTTTGTATACACAAAAATAGCTCCATAATCTCTGCGATAGTTTTACCCACTATAGAAATTATAGAGCCAAAAAGCAACGGTTTTACCGTTGCTTTTTGCATAGTTGCGATAGTCTTGGTAAAATAGAATTGCTTAATAAACCATTTAGAAAGGCTATCTCATGCACATTCACTATAACACAAATCAGACAACTTTGCCACTAGAACTTGCTTATGTCTTGCCCCAAGGTCACATCGTCTTCACTATCGAAAAGGTCGTCAATACACTAAAAGCCGGTCAGTTTCAGTCTTTCTACATGATTTTGGTCGCCCTTCCTATCACCCAAAGTTACTTCTGTCTGCCCTCCTCTTTGCTTATTCCCAAGGAAGTTTCTCTGGCCGTAAGATTGAAAAGATGATGGCAGAAAATCTAGCCATGCAGTACTTGACAGGGCAGTTGGTTGTCAGCTACCGGACCATCAACCGTTTCCGTGTAGCTGTCGGGATGGAAAATCTGCTGCGAGAACTCTTTATCGAGCTCAATCTTCAGTTGAAAATGGGAAAGTTGGTAACACTTGATGGTCTCTACATTGATGGCACTAAGATTGAGGCCAACGCCAATAAGTATAGTTTCGCTTGGAAGAAAGCGACAGAGAAATTCTCCGCTAAACTTCAAGAACAGATGCAGGTCTATTTCCAAGAAGAAATCACCCCTCTTATCCATCAAGCCATTGAACTGGATACACAAGAGTCCATCTCCTCAGAACAGTTGACTGAGTTCGCTCAACTTCTTGAAGAAGAATTGGCTGGACTGAGCCAAGACATTGAGGAAACACCAGTTAAAGGTAAGGACGAGCGTAAGACCAAACGCCGCAAGCTCAAGAAAGTCCTGCGTAAAGTCAAGGATGATTTTTCAGTGCGGGCCGAAAAATACGAGATTTATCAAGAGACCTTCCAAGGTCGAAAGAGTTTTTCTAAGGCGGATCATGATGCGACTTTCATGAGAATGAAAGAAGATCCTATGAGAAATGGACAACTCAAACCTGGCTACAACCTACAAATCGCCACTGAAAATCAGTTCGTCCTTCACTATGACATTTATCCAAATCCAACCGATACCAGAACGCTCTTGCCTTTTTTAGAAACGAATCCACATGAGTTAAAAACGGTTGTCGCCGATGCGGGCTATGGTATCGAGGAGAATCTTCTCACCTTGGATAGGATGGGCGTTGACCACTTGATTAAATATGGTCTTTTTGACAAGGAACAGAAGAAAAAACACAAAGAATCTAATAGGAATTTGGCTAACTGGACTTACGATGGAACAGCTGATTCCTACACCCATGCAAAGGGTTGGGTATACCAGTTTGACCATCTCAAACACAGCCATACCACGATAGGTTTCAAGCAGGAAATCAGGGTTTATAAGGCAGAACAACCTGACTTGGCTCCGCAAAAGGGACTTTATGTCAATGAGCGATATCAAGTCTTAAAACGAAAAGAAAGCCAAGTGCTTTTATCTGACGAAGGCAGTCACATCTTTGCCCAATGTAAAGTTGATGTGGAACCTGTCTTTGGTCAGATAAAGGCTTGTTTGGGGTACAAACGATGTAATCTCAGAGGTAGACGTCAGGTTAAAATTGACATGGGCTTGGTTCTCATGGCCAATAACCTACTGAAATATAACAAGAACCCGTGGTGATAGTTAAGTTCAAAATAGCTCAAATTATAAGCCAATAGGATTTGTTCAATCCTCAGTTATAGTCCAGCTACTCCTCTGGCGAAGGTGTGTTCCATATCAAAGAGAGCACATAACTCAGAAAAGCGCG
>NZ_JBMHFC010000021.1:0-2440 GCF_049166725.1 Streptococcus atopicus | reverse complement strand
CCTTCTTCTTTAACAAGTAAGCAGCTCCACTTAAGGTGAACAGACCTGCAAGTAATGCAAAGAATGAATTTTGACTACCTGTTGAAGGGAGAATTTTCTTCTTCGATTTCTCTGGTGTACTTGGTGGGGTTTGTGGAATTTGTGGCTTCTCTGGTGTATGACGATTCGTGATATTCATACCATCTACCTTCGGTGTGTAACCTTTCGGTACCGCAACTTCTTCCACCGTATAAGTGATTTCCTTACCTGCTTCATATTTGGCAAGTTGTTCAAAACTATATTTCCATCCAGTTGCTTCGCTTGCTGTCGCTACTTTGCCCGTATCTTTACCATTTGCAAGCAATCTTACTTGAATCTCTTTTGGACGAAGACCGTCTTTGTCATTGTCATCTTCCCAAGTCTTTTGACCGCTGACTGAAGTAGTAGCTGGAGTGTAGTTGTTGACAAGATTCATGCCATTTGCTTTAGAGGTATAGCCTTTTGCTACATCTACTTCCTCAACAGAATAAACAATTTCTTTTCCAGCTTTGTAACGATCCAAATCCTTAAAGCTGTATTTCCAATCAGTTGCTTCGCTCGCTGTCGCTACTTTACCTGTGTCTTTGCCATCTGCCAATAAACGAACTTTGATTTCAGTAGGACGTTTTCTGTCTTGGTTATTACTGTCATTCCAAGTCTTTTGACCTGTCAATTTTATCTTTTCTGGGGTATGTTTGTTGGTAATCGTGTATTTGCCATCTTGAGATTTTTCAACTATTGGCTTTTCGTAAGATTCTACGGCAACTTCTTTGACATCATATTTGATTTCTTGACCATTCTCATACTTCGGTAATGGTTTTGACTCAAAGGCCCAACCTTTTTCTTCTGAAGTTTCAATTTCATCAACGATTTCTTTGCCTTTCAGAATTTGGACCTTCACTGTAGCTGTTCGCTTGCCGTCTTGGTTGTTAGCATCTTCCCAGACTTTCTTACCAGAAATGACGATTGTTTCTGGGTCATGGGTGTTTGTGATTTCTTGACCCTTGATAGATGTTTCATATCCTGCTACAGCATCTTCCTTGACAGAATAGACAATTTCTTGACCTGCTTCGTATTTTGGAAGATTAGTAAAGGTATGTTTCCAAACATTGCCATTCGCTGGGTCTGCTTCAGCGACTTTGATATCATATTTCTCAACTTCGGTAGTTACACCGCCAACTGTCTTCATCAAGTGAACCGTGATATGATCTGGACGTTTGCCATCTTGGTTGTTGTTATCATTCCAAGTCTTCGTCACTTGATAATCAATCATTTTTGGTGTGTATTTGTTGGTAATATTGAAATCATTGATTTCGCTAGTATATTCAGAAACGACTTCTTCGGTCAGGCTATATTTAATAACCTTGCCTGCTTTGAATTTAGGAAGTTTAGTAAATACTGTAGACCACGTTCCGTCAGCTGCCGCTTTCACTTCTTTGGAAGCTACTTTTTCACCGTCAGCCAAGAGATTGACCGTAATCGATTTCGGACGTTTGCCATCTTGGTTATTGGCATCATCCCAGTTCTTTGTGGCTTTAATGTCAATCGTTTCTGGAGTATATTTGTTCGTGATTGTAAAGCCAGTTGCTGCATCTCCGCTGATTTCACTTGTATAACCAGCTACTGAGCTAACTTCAACTACTTTATAATCAATCGAAGTTCCGCCTTTATCTGCATCTAAATCTGTGAAGCTACCTGCCCAGCCATTTGCTTCTGACAATTCAAGTGTTTTTCCAGTATCCGTGCCATCTGCGAGGAGTTTAACTGTGATAGAAGCCGGGCGTTTGCCATCTTGGTTGTCTGCATCATTCCAGACTTTTTTCACTGGAATTTGTGTTTTAGCTGGCGTGTATTTGTTCGTGAAGACAAGGTCACTGGCTTGTTTAGAAACAGTTGCTTTTAATTCAGTAGCACTAACTTTTTCAACTTTGACTTCTACTTCGTAAACCGTTGAATCATAAGTTACTCCCGCTTCATTTCCAGAAACTTCTGAGATAGTATACTTATGCGTTCCTACTTGGTTTTCATCATAAGTCAATTCGTCAAAAGCAAAGTTTCCGTCCACATCATTAGTAACAGTTTGAACGACGCTGCCATCTGTCTTTTTCAGGGCAAAGTTATATTTACCTGCTTCCAGTATTTTACCTTCTAGCACTTTCTTACCAGCAATTTTTACTTTGGTTGCTGGTGCTGGTATGTATTTGTTAGTGAAGACAAGATCTTTCGCTTCTTTCGAAACCGTTGCTTTTAATTCAGTAGCACTGATTTTTTCAACCTTGACTTCTACTTCTCGAACAGTCTTATCATAAGTGATTCCTGCTTCAGATCCAGCAACTTCTGAGATGGTATACTTGTGAGTTCCCACTTGGCTCTCATCATATGAGATTGGTGAGAAGGTCACTGTTCCATCTGCAGCGTTTGT
>NZ_JBMHFC010000020.1:0-2813 GCF_049166725.1 Streptococcus atopicus | reverse complement strand
CAGTCTTATCATAAGTGATTCCTGCTTCAGATCCAGCAACTTCTGAGATGGTATACTTGTGAGTTCCCACTTGGCTCTCATCATATGAGATTGGTGAGAAGGTCACTGTTCCATCTGCAGCGTTTGTCACTGTTTCGACAACAGTTCCGTCTGCTTTCTTCAAGACAAAGTTATATTTACCTGCTTCAAGAGCTTTACCTTCAAGAACTTTCTTAGCTCCGAGAGTAATGGATGTGTCACCTGCTGGGGTGTATTTGTTAGTGAAGACAAGATCTTTCGCTTCTTTCGAAACCGTTGCTTTTAATTCAGTAGCACTGATTTTTTCAACCTTGACTTCTACTTCTCGAACAGTCTTATCGTAAGTGATTCCTGCTTCAGATCCAGCAACTTCTGAGATGGTATACTTGTGAGTTCCCACTTGGCTCTCATCATATGAGATTGGTGAGAAGGTCACTGTTCCATCTGCAGCGTTTGTTACTGTTTCGACAACAGTTCCATCTGCTTTCTTCAAGACAAAGCTGTATTTACCTGCTTCAAGAGTTTTACCTTCTAGCACTTTCTTACCAGCAATTTTTACTTTGGTTGCTGGTGCTGGGGTGTATTTGTTAGTGAAGACAAGATCTTTCGCTTCTTTCGAAACCGTTGCTTTTAATTCAGTAGCACTGATTTTTTCAACCTTGACTTCTACTTCTCGAACAGTCTTATCGTAAGTGATTCCTGCTTCAGATCCAGCAACTTCTGAGATGGTATACTTGTGAGTTCCCACTTGGCTCTCATCATATGAGATTGGTGAGAAGGTCACTGTTCCATCTGCAGCGTTTGTCACTGTTTCGACAACAGTTCCGTCTGCTTTCTTCAAGACAAAGCTATATTTACCTGCTTCAAGAGTTTTACCTTCAAGAACTTTTTTCGCACCAAGAGTAACGGATGTGTCACCTGCTGGGGTGTAGACATTATTGAAGGTTGTGCTATTAGCTGTACCATCACTGCTGTATTCAACAGCCGCATGCAATTTACCTTGACCATCATCGGTTACAGTTACTTTAGCTGTGACGGTCTTAGCATCGTAGGTGATACCATTCTCCGTTGTGCCAGCTTTTACTTCCTTGATGGTGTAAGTGTAAGTACCTGCTTCATCAAATGTCAACTCTGAGAATTTAACTTTTCCGTCAGCACCATTCTTCGCTTTTTCAACGTTACCAACTTGGTCTGTCAATGTAAATTCGAACATGTCAGCTTCGAGATTGCGATTACTTAGTTTCTTATCTACTTCAAGAACAGCTTTGGCATTTTCAGCCTTATAGGTGTTTTCGAAAGTGCTGTCGTTATTGTCATAGGTAACAGTTGCTTCAAGCGCTCCCTTACCGTTGTCAACAACTTTGATCGTTACTTCGATAGTCTTGTTAGAATAAGTGATTCCTTTATCAGTTGTCCCAGCATTCTTTTCAACGATGGTGTAATGATAAGTGTCAGCTTTATTGAATTCTAAATCTTCAAACTTAATGTTTCCAGTTGCATCATTTGTTGTTGTTTGAATTGGATCTGTACCATTTTTCTCGAACAAGGCAAATTCGAATTCCCCACCTTGAAGCTGAATTGGCTTATCAGTGTTCTTGTTGATGAATGATTTGGTTGCCGAAACAGGTGCTTTAGCTTTGGTAGCTTTGTACGTATTTGTGAATGTCTGAATTCCAGCATCTGTAATGGTGTTGATGGCCCCAGAGATTGGTGGTACAAGATTAGAACCAGGTGCTGAAGTTGAAAAATCAGCTGCTGGAAGTGCTACTTGAGAAATTTCGAATTTCTCAACCCAAGCAACCAGTTGACCTCTTCCATTATCATAGACGTGTACAATTACAGGAACTGTTCTATTATCATAGGTGATACCATTTTCAGTTTCACCTGCTTTTGCTTCCACAATGGTGTACTGATAATGTCCTTCTTTTGTAAATTTAATAGGATTGAAGACTACGCGACCAGTTCCATCAGCATTAGTACCTTTATTCTTGATTCTTTGAACTTCTGTTCCATCTTTATCTTTCAAGATAAATTCAAATTCTTCGTCTTGAAGCTCTGTTGGACGACCTTCCAATTTTTTCTTGGCTTCAATAACAGCCTCAGTCGGTGAAGCGCTATAGGTATTTGTGATAGTTAGAGGGTCTGTTTGGCTAGGAGTATAACCATCCACTTTAGTGATCAGTTCACCTTTGTCATCAACTTCTTTCACGCTATAGGTGTACTTCTTAGCGTTTTGATCTGTAGCCGGAAGACCTGTCCATTTAACCGTACCATCTGTTGTAGGAACTTTTTTAAGTTCAGCATTAGCTACAGCTTCCTCAGTTCCACCTTCTAGTGTGCGGTAAAGTTTGAAGTAGGTAGTTGGGCGAACACGTTCCTGACCGCCAACCCAGACTTTCTTAGCCGTCACGTTTATCTTTGGAACTTCATAAGTATTGGTAACTTGAGTCTTGTCTGCATTGTAAGATACGACATAGTTATTCTCTCCAACTTTGACTTTCTCTCCCTCTTTCAAAGGAAGGTCAGTCTGGTCTTGAAGTTCTCGAACAGAATAAACTAGCTTGCTTCCATCAACATCACGTTCAGGAAGTTGATTTTTCCACTTATAAGTGTAGACACCGTTCGACACGGTTACTTCAGGGGTGTAGTTCCCAGTAACAGGTTTTGAATCTGCAACAGTTTGTCCTTCTTTGTGCACATACAAACCGAGTTTGACTTCTTTGTAGTCAGTTGCTTTTCCGTTTACCCATGTCTTGGTCGCTTCAAAGTCAACTGTCACACGTTTGTTAGAGATA
>NZ_JBMHFC010000001.1:0-284112 GCF_049166725.1 Streptococcus atopicus | reverse complement strand
TCATCGAAGTATCATTTGAACCATGAATTCCTTCAGTCTTGCTTCCTGTGGATGCTATAGTAATCTCCAAGTCCTCGAAATGGGCTTTATTGGTAACGTCAGCAGCAGAAACCCGCTGGACGTTCCAGAAACCTATAACAATAAAGACCGCGAATAAAGATAAAAAGAAAATTATCCACTTTTTTGTCTTCATAATTAATTTCTCCTTTTTCTAATTTTTTATAAGCTAATAGCATGAATATCAATGCTATACTACAATTACTATTATACTTCAAATCAGTTAAAAAAAACATATCTTTCAAGGAAGTTTTCTTGACAGATTGTCACCCTTTGATTTATTTTTATTATGATAAGAGAAAAGTAATTAAGACTATTTCACGAAACACAACAATAAAAGTGCTATAAAATTCATACAACGAGTAAGTCCACTGGAGATTATGGACTTTTTGAAAGGCCAAAACAATACTAACATCGTTCTTGAGCTCCCGTACTCCAACGCTAAGCTAGAGACTAGTAACAACCTCTTCAAAGTCATCAAGCGAAATGTTTTTAGCTTTTGAAACTTTGATAAGATAAAAAACGCATTCCCCCTTTTTATCCACTATGGTAATCTTCCGCTGCCTATCATTTAAATTCGGAGCTATATTTGGTAAATTGGTTACCTTTTTTAGCCATAACAAAAAAGCCCTTAGCAGGCTTCTTTGTTGCTTTGTTCACATTTGCTTTTTCTTTTTAGGTTTGGGCATTGGCAATTGATCATACATGGCTAAAATTAAATCTTCTAGAAACATCTTATTATCAAGGTCTTCCACTAAAATCATTTCTTTGGCACCTTCGTATGGAAACTCAAAAGAAGGTTGGTCAATCTTATCTAAGACTGCTTGCACGGGTTTAACTAAAAAGCGATCGTCATAAATGTCGCCAATAATCTTGCCACGGAAGTAAAGAATATACTCCCCCATCATGGAACGGTAAGTCACATCATCTAATCCTGATAATTGCTCCAAAACAAATTCCAAATAGTTCTTACTTGATGCCATTTCTAATCTCCTAAGCTCTGTTCAACGATAACAACTGTATAGAGTGCTTGCTTAACCTCGCATCCAATTGGTTTAAAGCCCTGCTTTTCCCAAAAATGCTGAGATTGAGGATTCCCCTTGACATAGGCCAAACGTGCTTTTCGAAAGTTGTTAGCAAAATAAGCTAGCGCTTCTGTCACAATCTGACCGCCAATTCCTTTCCCCTGATAGGCTTGATCAACCATAAACAAACCAATAAAAACAGTCTCCTCATCAGGATAGGCATAGACAAAATCCATAACAGCTACAAGGTTAGAGCTATCCCAAAAGCCAACATAAAACTTATCAGCCTTAGCTTTACCTTCAGGTAGACGAAGCATGTCCTCTTTTACACTTGCCAAATTTGGCTTTGGTGGACAATACTGAAAATATAGAGGATTGCTTTCATATAAAGATAAAATACTTAGAATATCCTTTTCAGTTAGTATTCTACAGCTGTAATGCTTAGATAGTTGGTCAATCATCTTTTCAAATTTCTACTTTCTTGTGCCCTGTGATTATGACATAGGAAGATGCATTGATAGCCATCAGTCACGTAGCAGATTCTTTTGCAAGCGTACTTCCCCAAAATTAGTCGTGTGCAACTTGTTCAGATTAGTCAAGAGATATTCCTTCATCATCTTCCGACTCCTTGACCGGCTCGCCGACGATTTTGGAATTGGTCAAACTTGAATTGTCTTCTTTAGAAAAATGATGATGCGCCATTTCAGTAGAATGTTCATAAGCTTGGATAATCTCTGCAACCACAGGATGACGCACAACATCTTTTGCAGATAAATACACAAAATCAATCTGCTTGATATGTTTCAATTTCTCTGTCGCATCAATGAGACCCGATTTACTATTCTTTGGCAAATCAATCTGACTAATATCTCCATTGACAATCATCTTGGAATTAAAACCAAGTCGTGTTAGAAACATCTTCATCTGCATAATGGTTGTATTTTGCGCTTCATCTAAGATGACAAAGGCGTCATCCAATGTTCGTCCACGCATATAAGCCAAAGGAGCTATCTCAATGATTTCTCGCTCCATAAGACGCGTTGTTTGATCCTTACCTAAAATCTGATACAATGCATCATAAACTGGTCGCAGATAAGGATCCACCTTTTCCTTTAAATCCCCTGGTAGAAATCCTAGGCTCTCGCCCGCTTCTACTGCCGGACGAGTCAAAATAATTCGCTTGACCTGACCGCGTTTGAGTGCTGTCACTGCCAAGGTCACCGCTAAGAAGGTTTTTCCTGTTCCTGCCGGTCCAATCCCAAAGACAACATCATGATTCTTAATGCTATCAACATAGATTTTTTGCCCTAAGGTCTTGACACGAATGGGCTTGCCATAAGAATCTTTGATAATTTCTTCCTCATACAGAGCCACAAACTTATCAATTTCACCATTTTTGACCATGGTAATAGCCGTCACTACATCTGGTGTCCCAATCGTCATCCCGCGATTCACCAAAACTAGCAGAGCTTGAAGCACCTGGCGAGTCTCCTCACAAGCTGCTTCGCTACCGATAATCTGGACAACCTCCGTCCTTGCATGAATAGTTACCTGTAACTCCTGTTCCATTAAACGCAAGTGACGTTCATTGGAACCAAAAAGATGAAAAGCATCATCCGGATGCTGTAAGGTAATTTCTACTGAATGTTCTTGCAAATAAAGAACCTCTTTCTTCACATTATTTACTATTATTATAGCAAAGTAACTCGGAAAATTCTATCATTTCTCCGAACTAATGAGCCTGATAGTCTTCCCAAATCGCATCAAAATCGCTAAGATTAAAGGAAAAGTCAGCATGTTCTTCCAAATAACGGCTAATTTCATCAAAATCAGCCGTGTGCTTAGGGAAATTTGTTTCATGAAACACCAAGTCTGCTAAAATCGCCTTCGGTGCTTTGCTTTTGGGATTGCGCTCCGTCATCAACCAAGTGTAAAACGATTTTCTCATTTTATCTTTTCTCCTTTCTTACTTTTTAACCAATCCGGTAAATATTTAGTCAATCCTAATGCAGACAATATGATGATTTGCGGTAAAAATTGTATTAAATACCGCGTCTTTCCACCTTCAAAAATGAGCAAAAACAACAAACCACCAAAGACTGCAAGACTGAGCATATTGAGTTTATCATCTGCACGATATTTCCACAAGGCAAAAACAAGCCCCAGACTCATCACAATCCAAACAACTTGCTTCACAATCTCATAATACCGATACTCACTCTTATCAACACTCAAAAAATAAGTTCTGATAAACTGTGCCACAAGATTCTTTTTTGTATAAGGATAAAGAGGGGAGATATAAGGCGTTTTTTCACATTCCACATCTCGATACAACCAGCCTAGAGTTCCTTCTGAAACGGTTAATGAATGCTTATAGTAAAGATGATTGAGAAATCCAAAAAACGAATACTCTTTTAAACGTCGTTTGATTTCTTTTTTTACATTTTCTTGCTTAAACATTCCATTATTATACTGTTCTCTCTGATCCACATCAATGTATTGAAGCAAACCCTCTTTCATGTCTTCTTGATCGTGTCCAATAAAAGTCAACCCTAAGTCAATAAAGAGCAGAGGACTTTTAGACAATCCTTTCTCTTGTATCAATGTCACTTCTGTTTGTGTCGCTTTCAGATAGTTTCCGCCGATAGAAGTTACGCCAAACGATAGGAGAAAGGTGAAAAAGATTAGGATAAATTTCTTCCATTCCTTTTTGAACAACAGCACCATAAAACCTGCCATAATAATAATCAACACAGTTGGTCGTATCAGCACTGCAAGCCCACTTATCAAACCTAATCCGATTGTCTTTATGAAGAGTACCCTATTATCCTGCCATTGAAGCCCAAATAAATCAAAAAGTAAGAATATTTGTAAAGCGATGAGCGGAAGAGGCCATATATCCGTGTACATCGAATAAAAATAAGGTGAAAAACCAACTAGCAAGATATACAAACTAAATGTCACATCAGCAGCAGACTTGCTCACATGTTTTTTCATTCCCTTGTACAAAATGAGAGCCGTTATATCGGCATAAAATATATTTAACCCTTGCAAAATCCATAAAGCTGAACTTCCAAAGATATTATAAAAAAAGCGCTCATACAAAAAGAGAAACAGATTATTCGGATTGCGTGTCAAATAACTGGAAATAGAAGATTCTTTTAAGTACTTAAAAGCGCCGTTAAAAACAACTGCTGCATCTCGCCGAATCAACAACTGAGCAGACAAGAGCATTGCTAACTGAAATATAATCACCGCTATCATAATAGCAACTTTGTGCTTCATCAGGTAGCGGTAGCATTTTTTAACATTTTCTAAATAAGGATAAGCCAGAAATGCTAGTATCGTCACTCCAATCAAAGCCAGACTAGAAATTGTCCCTAGATGAATAATCGCAGTAAAAAACCAATGCAAGCCCACAATTAACATGATTTTTTGCAAGATTCCAAAGAAAAAAGAGTGCATTTTTAGCATAGGGATATTATAACAAAATCTACAGTGTTTCGCTATTTAAAAAAACAACAATCGTCAGATTGCTGCTTAACGTCTAATTACTTGCTACATCCGTTTTCTTCATTAAATTCATCTGGATGTGCCCAAACTTCTGCCTGAGGATACTTCCTACTTAGTTCTATTAGATTCATCTTTCTTATCCCTGCCAATTTTCTTGATCATGCTTAAATTTCTCAAGTAGTGCCAATCCTTCTGCTGAAACATAGCCTTCTTGTTCTGCCAGATTGATCAATTCAGTATAGTTAGATAAGGTTACTAATTTCACACCTGCATCTGAAAAATTCTTTTCTGCTATAGGCAATTCGTAAGTGAAAATAGCCACTACTCCAATGACGTCTGCACCTTCTCGCTTCGCTGCTGCAACGGCATCCAAAACAGAACCACCAGTTGAAATTAAATCCTCAACCACGACCATTTTTTGACCTGATTTTACCCGACCTTCAATCTGATTTCCAGCACCGTGGTCTTTTGGTTTGCTACGGATATAGGCAAACGGTAAGTTCATCTTATCTGCAATAATTGCACCGTGAGGAATACCTGCTGTCGCTGTTCCAGCAATGACTTCTACTTCTGGAAATTCAGTCTTGATTTTCTCTACAAAACCATTTTCAATCAAGGTCCGCGTTTCTGGATAGGCTAAGGTCACACGATTGTCTGTATAAATTGGAGACTTGATACCGCTTGCCCAAGTGAAAGGTTCTTCCGGTTTCAAGTAAACAGCCTCAATTTTCAGTAAGTCACGGGCAATATCTTTTGCTAAAGTCATGATTTCTCCTTTACAATAATTCAATAGTGGAAACAAAATATTGTTCCAAAAAATATGTCTTTTCTTTAATATCTTCTATGGTAATATTCTCATTTGTAGAGGTCAGTACCCACTTATCCTCCACATCATCTTGTCGGTGAATAACAGCAATCAATTCTCCTTCAAAAGATTCCAAAGGTTCTCGTATTTTTTCCGAAATGATATAAACATCTTGTTCTTCGCCGTCTCCAGCAAATAAATCCGGAATATGACCATAGTTGATAGGATAACGATTTCCAAAACTATCTTGATAACCGATGGGTCTATCAATGATTGCTCGATAAATTTTTCTAGCCATTCACCCATTCCGCCTTTATAGCTCGGTAAGCAGCTACTGGATCAGTTGCTCGTGTGATGGGACGCCCAACCACAATGTAATCACTACCAATTTGATGAGCTTCTTGCGGCGTCATAACCCGTTTTTGATCCCCGATTTCAGAACCAGCTGGTCGAATACCTGGAGTGACGCACAGAAAATCTTCTGATGTTGCGGCTTTAATCAGCTTAACCTCCTGAGCCGAACAAACAACTCCGTCCAGTCCAGCTTCCTTAGCTTTGCAGGCATAGTTGACAACAGATTCTGAAACAGTTGTTTGGATATTTTGGCAATCCCGCATATCTTCCTCACTGGTAGAAGTCAGCTGGGTCACTGCTACAAGCTTTGCCTGATCACCTAAAACCTTCTTGGCTTCTCGCATCATTTCCACACCACCTGCCGCATGAACCGTCACCATATCAATCCCAAAGGTTCTCAAAACTGACATGGCAGAGCGCACTGTATTTGGAATGTCGTGCAATTTCAAATCTAGGAAAATGCTGTGTCCCAAACCTTTCAGATAATGCACAATTTCCGGACCAATGGCATAGAAAAATTCCATACCAATTTTGACATATAACTTTTCGTCTTCTGGAAAATGCTCCAAAAACTCCTTGACATTATCAAATGACGGAAAATCAAGGGCAATAATAGGACGTTCTTCACGCATGGGGGATAATCTCCTTATTTTTACTGGTAATAATCATAAAGAAAAACCTTGCCTGAGAGCAAGGTTACACGAAAATCAGCATTGTATTGCCATTTTAAACCGTATGTACCTTGGAGCCTCTCTGGACTTCTTTAAAGGTTTTATTTCAATTATTTTATAATTTACTTTATCTCTTGTCAAGTAAAATATCAATTAAGCAAGCAAATTTTCCTTGACTTCTGCTCGCAGACTTTCCAAACTTTCAATGCCATACTTATCCATAACTTTAGGTAGGTTCTCAATGATATTAGGACAAGCATGAGGGTCTGTGAAATTTGCCGTACCAACACCAATAGCTGATGCTCCTGCAATAAACATTTCAATGGCTGCTTCTGCTGAATCTACTCCACCCATACCAATGATTGGCAAACTGCTGGATTGGGCTACCTGACGAATTAACTTCAAGGCAACGGGAAAAACAGCAGGGCCTGACATACCGCCCGTTCCATTTGCGAGAATTGATTTTCTACTTTTCAAATCAAATCGCATACCAACTAAGGTGTTAATCATGGTAAATCCTGTTGCTCCTGCAGCTTCTACAGCTTTAGAAATTTCGGTAATGTCTGCTACACTTGGCGTTAATTTGACATATACCGGCACACTAGAAGCTTCAACTGCTGCTTTCGTGGCATTGTAAGCCAAATCTGGCACCTGCCCAATCAATAATCCTCCATTGCCATGATCCACATTAGGACAGGAAATATTGAGTTCAATTGCTTTAACGTTTGGTGCTTGAGAAATTTTTCCTGCGACAAAAGCATATTCTTCATTGGAAAATCCAGCAACATTAGCAATAATCGGTAGATTAGGATAATGTTGATTCAGCCAAGGAAGCTTTTCTGCTAACACCACATCTACACCAGGATTTTGTAAACCAATAGCATTGAGCATACCAGCTGGTGTTTCCGCCACACGCGGTGTCGGATTGCCAAAACGAGGATTCTGCGTGCTTGCTTTAATCATGATTGAGCCAAGCACATCCAGATCATAATATTTGGCATATTCCTGACCAAAACCAAAACAACCCGAAGCTGGAATAATTGGATTTTTCAGTTCCAATCCCGGAAGAGAAACTGCTAAACGATTTTTCGACATGCTCACCTCCTACACCAAAACTGAACCAGTCTCAAAAACGGGACCGTCTTCACAGACACGCTTATTGACTGATTGATCCTCATCAGCCACATGAAGTACGCAAGCATAGCAAGCCCCCATTCCACAAGCCATTCGTGACTCCATAGAAATGTAAGCTCGCGGATGACTACGAAATGTTTCATCAACATATTTGAGCATGTCGGGAGCTCCGCAAGCATAAACCGCTGTAAAACTTTCTGGCAATTCATTCACAACAGAAGAAACGTAGCCTTTGCGACCATAAGAACCGTCATCTGTTGTTACGATGACACGACCGTATTTTTTCATCTCTTCTTCCAAAATAACGGTGGCTTTTGTTGCAAATCCAAGAACTGAAGTGACCTTGACCCCTTTGATATGTAATTCTTTTGCTACTTGCAGCAAGGGCGGAACACCAATACCGCCTCCTATGATTAAGGCTGTATCCTCAATGCCCAAACCAGATAAATCAAACCCATTTCCTTGAGGACCCATGACATCCAACTGAAAACCATTTTGCAGCTGAGAGAAAATCTCCGTGCCCGCTCCTTCTATCCTGTAAATAATCCGACAGATTTTCTGTTCTCTGTCAATCTCTGAAATTGAAATAGGTCGCCGTAGAAGCTTCGTATCATCTGGGACTCGAATATGTAGAAACTGACCAGCCTTCATCTGGCTAACCATTTGCCCTTGTAAATCCATAGAAAAAATTCGCGGAGCAATTTCCTCTTGATGCACAATGCTCATCTTCTCCAACATGATTTTTCCAAATCTTGCCTTACACGAGCTATTTACCATTTCTACCTCATTTCTTTATTAAAAAAGGCCCTGCATATACACGCAAGGCTTCACGAAAATGGAGAGCAGATTTTCTCACTCTTCTTTCACCTGAAACCTTGGAAGCCTCGCTGGACTTTCTTAAAGGTTAAATTTAATATATTTTACAACTTAACAAGTGTTTTGTCAATGCTAATGTGATAAAATAGATTCATGAGAATTCAGCAATTACATTATATTATTAAAATCGTCGAAACTGGCAGTATGAACGAGGCTTCCAAACAGCTCTTTATCACACAGCCCAGCCTGTCCAATGCCGTCCGTGACCTGGAAAATGAGATGGGCATCGAAATTTTCATCCGCAACCCCAAGGGCATTACCCTGACCAAGGACGGGATGGAATTCCTCTCCTACGCTCGTCAGGTGGTGGAGCAAACCCAGCTGCTGGAAGAACGTTATAAAAATCCCGTTGCTAACCGAGAACTTTTCAGCGTTTCCTCCCAACACTACGCCTTTGTAGTCAATGCTTTCGTATCTCTGCTCAAAAAGAGTGACATGGAAAAGTACGAGCTCTTCCTGCGGGAAACCCGAACTTGGGAAATCATTGATGACGTCAAAAATTTCCGTAGTGAAATTGGTGTTTTGTTTCTCAACAGCTATAACCGCGATGTCCTCTCCAAAATGCTAGATGACAATCACTTGCTTGCCACTCATCTCTTTACCGCACAGCCCCATATCTTTGTCAGCAAGAGCAATCCTCTAGCCAAGAAGAAACTGGTTCAATTATCAGATTTAGAGGATTTTCCTTACCTCAGCTACGATCAAGGAACCCACAATTCCTTTTACTTTTCAGAAGAAATCCTATCCCAAGAACACCATAAAAAATCGATCGTTGTCAGTGACCGAGCAACCCTTTTCAATCTTTTGATTGGTCTTGACGGTTACACTATCGCAACTGGTATTCTCAACAGCAACCTCAACGGTGACAATATTGTTTCCATTCCGCTAGATATTGATGACCCTATTGAGCTGGTTTATATTAAACATGAAAAAGCTAGCTTGTCTAAAATGGGTGATAAATTCATTGAATACTTGTTAGAAGAAGTTCAATTTGATAAGTAAACCATAATCATCTTATGTGTGATAAACAACGAAATTTTTATGCTATATTTTCTCCTATCGCTTTACAATAGGCTTGAACACCTTTATTGTATCGCGTTGGGAGTTTTTTCTAGCATTTTCATTTTTATGTGTAGCGAGAAACTGTTATCCTATCATTTAAAATAGAATAAAATTACGCAATTAAAAACAGCACAAACTTTCTTACCATAGGTTTGTGCTGTTTTCTTTAATACATAGGTCTGTCGCCGTCTGTTCCTGACTTTGAAATACCTAGACTAGCATAGTTGTATAAAGACGGTTCTTTTATGATACAAACAATCAAATCCGCAATACTTGCTCTTGAGATGATTGTTTCTTCTAATCTTTTAATTGATTATATTCCTCGTCTGAAACAGCTTCACACCATTCGTTTGACAAATCTTCCCCAGGAACACCAAACGCTATATGGCTGAACCAAGAATCTTTTTTCGCACCGTGCCAGTGCTTTACATTCGCAGGGATAATCACTACAGAACCTTCAGATAAGCTGACTGCTTCTTTACCTTCTTCTTGATACCAACCTTCACCAGCCGTACAAATCAGAATTTGTCCACCGCCCTTGCTAGCGTGGTGAATATGCCAATTATTTCGACAACCAGGCTCAAAAGTGACATTATGAAGGGCGATTACACCATCTTTTGTTGCACCGAGGGAATTTAAATACGATTGACCGATAAAGTATTGAGCATAAGCATCATTTGATGCACCAAGTCCGAAATGATTTGCCTTATCAAAGGCTTCTTTTGTTTGATATTTCATTTTTCTACTTCCTTTATGATAAATTTACTGTTGTGCATTTACAACTTCGTTGATACAACTAAGTGCATTTAGAGTACGCGGATAACCGATATAAGGGATACAAGCAGAGATGACTGCAATTAACAACGTTTTATCATTTCCTAAGCGAAGATTGGCTGCAATGTGCCCTTTTAGCTGCGGTTCACAGCCCCCTTGAGAATAAAGATAGCAAAATGTCAGCAATTCACGCTCAGCATAATCAAGGCTAGAGCGAGTATAATAATCACCAAAACAATTATCTACCAACCATTTGTTAATATGGCGTACATCCGGCTCTCCCTTTGTCGCAAAACCTTTCATCTGCTCGCCAAAAATTGCAATCTGAGCTTCTTCTCCAGCTTCTAAGCGAGTTTGATTTTTCGTATTTTTTTGACTAGCCAAAGGAAGAGAAATTCCTTGATTGGTAAAAATCGTATTCGTCGGTACGAAAAAGGCATAAACACGACTAAGACCTAGATAAGCAACTGCTTGATACAGCAATTCTTTGACTTCCACGGCTTTCACCCCATTATCCAAAGCAACGGGAAGAATCTCTTTATAAGCTTCAAGCCCTTGACTGCCAACTAAAACAGCTAAAGTGGCTAGGTAATATCTTCTTTCATCTAATGAGAAGGGGAGGTCTTTCGGCACTTCCTGAAAAGCGAATTGTTTAAAGAGTGCAACAAATTCTAGATCCGTTTCAGATAAGCCTAGCAAATCCGGAAAAGAGACTTTATTATCAATATCCATGACATTTCCTCACTTTCTTCTTTATATTTAGTATTGTATCGCTTTGCTTTTGACAAATCAATTTGAATTATAAGAAAAATCAGATAAGAAAAACTTATCTGAAATAACGTTTAGCAATTTCTAAAAAATCTTCTGTGTAAGGATGAGCATGCTCCAAATGATAAAAAAGAAAATAGTCTCGCTCTATCGGTTGCTGATTCTGCAAAAGAGGAAATTCGTGATAAAGGTTTGAAGTTGCTTTAGTAGTCATTTTTTCAAATGGAAAATAAGCAGTAGAAACCATGAGTTGCAATGCTACTTCTTCTGGAGAATAAGCAAAATTAAATTCCGACTGAAAGCCAAGATTGTCTCGATAATAATCAGATTCTATCTTTTCCTGGCCTTTCACGGCTAATAACAAAGCTGAATAAGCCTGCAAGTCTTTCATCTGAACAGATTTTGATTGGGATAAGGGGTGAGTTTGCCCAATTCTGATATAAAGCGGGAAAGAAGTTAAGCAAATATTCGCATAATTACCAGAAAATGCTTTTCACTGGTCGCTAATGGTCATATCCAACTTTTGCTGGCGCAGTGCTGTACCAATTTCTTCGTGACTTCCTACCATGATTTCCAACTGAACACTTGGAAAACGCTCTTTGAATTCAGCTAAAATCTGGGGCAGTACGCTTTCTGTCATTCCCCACAATAGACCTATCCGCATGGAAACTGTCTGTGTTCCTGTCAAAACTTGTGTATCAGCTACCAAACCATTATAATCTTCTAGCAACCGTTGACTTTTTTGATAAAAAAATTTCCCAGCTCTCGTTAAATGAAATCCGCGATTTTTTCGTTCAAAAAGGGTCACACCAAGCTCCTCTTCCAGCGATTTCATCTGTTGGGACATGGCTGATTGCGAAATAAAATTTTCTTCTACTGCTTCTGTAAAACTCCCTGTACGAACAATATCCTGAAAATACGACAGCTGTTTAAAATTCATCCCATTTTCTCCTATACTTGCCTGATTTCATTATATCATGAAATACAAAAAGCCTGTCATTCAAATGAACAGACTTTCATTAAAACTTAATATACTACGCTTCTTTTGCGACTAATTCTTCTCCTAATTGTGAGTAACGTTCTGCTTTTAAGTTCCTAATCGTCCACAAGGCAGCAAAGCTAATCAAATAAAGGCTTGCTAGGAAAATCATGACCATTGAGACACTTGAAACATCTAAAATTTTCCCAATAATTACAGATGAGAAGCCTCCAATTGCTCGTCCGACATTTAAGATGACATTATTAGCCGTGGAGCGAATGTGAGCTGGATACAATCTCGTAATCATCGCGCCATAACCAGCAAACATACCGTTTACAAAGAATCCGACAATCGCACCACCGACAATCATGGCTGGCATTGAATTGGCAAATTGGAAGAGGTAAACACACATAGAAGAAGCTAAAAGAAAGATTGAATAAACAAATCTTGGTCCCCATTTATCGAGGATTTGACCGAAGGTGAGCATTCCCAGACACATTCCCAAAATCGTTGAGACCATCCAAAGTGAGGAATCTTTTACAGAAATATGCAGGCTTGTTTGGATAATGGTTGGAAGCCAGTTCATCATCCCAAAATACCCAGCAATTTGTACCGTCGTCATAACCATCAGTGCTACCGTCTGAGCTGTTAAAGCTGGTGTTTTAAACAATTCACTCATTTTAACGGACTGGCGTTCTTTTGCTGTTGATTTCACATTGCCATTATCTCGAATATGGTCATCGTCAATCGCTAATATCATCCACAAAACCAAGGCAATAGGCGCAAGTCCAAAGAGGAAAAGGCCTTTCCAGCCAAGTGCCGGTGCCAGCCAACCTGCTAACAGCGCTGAAGTGATAGAACCAATCTGACCTGCAATTCCGTTCAGAGAGGAAATGCGTCCCATTTTTCCAACAGGGACAATCCCTGCCATAATCGCAATGGCAACTCCATACTCGCCGCCAACGCCTATCCCAGCAATAAAACGCATGAGATAGAGATAATAAATATTTTGTGTAAAGTAAATCAGTCCTGTCGCCAATGAAAAAATAACAATCGTCCATTTAAAGACTTTGAACTTGTGATAACGGTCAGCCAGTATACCAAAGAGCAAACCACCAACCAACATTCCTAAATTGGTAATCGTCGCAATCCAGCCCCCTTGGGCTCCTGTAACGCCCAATTCTGAAATGATAGACGACATCGAAAAAGCTAAGAACATGACATTTAAGTCGTCTGTTCCTGATGCAACAATTGCAGCAACTAATGCTCGCTTATTATTTTTGTCTAAAGACATGCACATTCTCCTTAATCGTAGCTCACAGACTACATTTATTAATTGAATACAGCCTAAAAATCAAAAAGCTCAGGAAGTCCTGAGCCAAAAGTTTACAGTAAAATAGTAGATTAGCGCACTAATCCATTTTAACGATTACTTTTATGCCTCACGGGACATGATTAAAGTTGTATTTAATTGTATTAAGTATAAGATAGATAAATAGATTTGTCAAGAGATTTTAAAAAAAGAACTTAATATCATGACAAAAAGAATACTGCTCTAAATTGCTTCTGTCATAAAGCTACGACTTTCTAAGACCTTTAGTATGGCATCAGCTGTATCAAGCGCTGTAAAAAGTGTAATTCCATGTTCGATAGCAGAACGGCGAATAGCCTGACCGTGTTCATCTGCTGTTCGTTTCGTTCCGACTGTATTGATAATCGCCTGAACCTTGCCTTTGCGAACAAAGGCAGGAATGTCATTGTTATCGGCTGTACCAATTTTTTCAACCAATTGCGTCGAAACACCATTTTCTTCAAAGAATTTCGCTGTACCTTGTGTTGCTAAAATACTGTATCCAATCGCTGCAAAACGTTTCGCTAATGCGAGGGCTTCTTTCTTATTTTCATCCGCAATCGTAAAGACAACATTGCCAAAGTTTGGAAGATGTAGATAAGAGGCTTCAAAAGCCTTGTATAAAGCTTTTTCAAGAGTTGCATCTGTTCCCATAACCTCACCCGTCGATTTCATTTCAGGACCAAGAAGGCTATCTACCTTGGCCAACTTAGTGAAGGAAAAGACTGGTGCTTTAACATGTACATTTTGACCTTCTGGATAAAGACCATCTTCATACCCTAGCTCCGCTAAAGTTTGACCGAGAATCAACCGAGTTGCCACCTGTGCCATAGGGATATCCGTCACTTTAGACAAGAATGGCACCGTCCGGCTAGCACGAGGATTGACCTCAATGACATAAACCTTCTCATCTTTGATGACAAACTGAATGTTCATCATACCGATACAGTGAAGTCCGATAGCCAATTTCTTAGTATAATCGGCGATAGTCCGCTGAACTTGAGCAGATAAGGTTTGCGGAGGATAAACAGCCATAGAATCACCTGAGTGAACTCCAGCCCGTTCAATATGTTCCATAATACCTGGAATTAAGACCTGATGACCGTCCGAAATGGCATCTACCTCACATTCCTTGCCAACAATGTAAGAGTCTATCAACACCGGATGATCGGGACTAGCCTTGACAGCAGTCCGCATATAGGAGCGAAGGTCTGCTTCGTTCTCTACAATCTCCATAGCACGACCGCCCAGAACATAAGAAGGACGCACCAAGACTGGGAAGCCAATCTTGCTGGCTGCTGCCACCGCTTCTTCTTCATTCGTCGCTGTCTGACCTGGTGGCTGCGGAATATTCAAATCCTTAAGAGCCTGTTCAAACAAATCACGGTCTTCTGCACGGTCAAGGTCAGCTACCTGAGTACCTAAAATTTTCACGCCAGCTTTTGACAATGGCTCAGCTAGATTGATAGCGGTTTGTCCACCAAATTGGACGATGACTCCCTTTGGCTGCTCCAGTTCAATGACATTCATGACATCTTCAAAAGTCAAGGGTTCAAAGTAAAGCTTATCAGAAATCGAAAAATCTGTTGAGACCGTTTCAGGATTACTATTCATAATGATTGCTTCATAGCCAGTTGCTTGAATAGCCTTGACCGAGTGCACAGTAGCATAGTCAAATTCTACTCCTTGACCAATCCGAATAGGTCCAGAGCCCAACACTAGAACAGACTCTTTTTCTGACTTGATTGATTCATTTTCAAAAGCATAAGTAGAATAAAAATATGGCGTGCTTGATTCAAACTCGGCTGCACAGGTATCAACCATTTTATAAATTGGAAGAATCCGCTCTTCTTTACGAAATTGACGCACTTCTTCTGCCGTCATTTCCCAAAGCCGAGCTAACTTAGTATCTGCAAAGCCGTTTTGCTTAGCCTGTCTAAGCAGATTTGCATCTCCGACATGAGTGATCAACTCCTGCTCTAATTCATGAATGTGAAGCAATTTATCCAGAAAGAACAAATCAATCTTGGTTAACTTTGCAATTTCTTCAATATCATAGCCACGGCGAATGGCTTCAGATATATAAAAAAGACGATCATCTTGCGCTTTGACGACTTTTTCTAGTAAATCATCATCTGCCACTTGATTTAGTTCTGGCATTTCATTATGATCAACACCAATTTCCAGAGAACGACAGGCTTTGAGCAAGCTTTCTTCGATATTACGCCCAATAGCCATGACCTCACCGGTAGCTTTCATTTGCGTTCCCAGATGACGTTCTCCATGTTCAAATTTATCAAAAGGAAAACGTGGAATCTTCGCTACCACATAGTCCAGAGCCGGTTCAAACATGGCATAAGTTGTACCTGTGACCGGATTAATAACTTCATCTAGTGTTAAGCCAACGGCGATTTTTGCAGCCAATTTAGCAATAGGGTAGCCTGTAGCTTTAGAAGCTAAGGCAGACGAACGAGACACGCGCGGATTGACTTCAATGACATAGTAATTAAAGCTATGTGGATCCAATGCCAACTGCACATTACAGCCTCCTTCGATTTTTAGAGCACGGATAATTTTCAAGCTAGCATCCCGCAACATTTGATTTTCATAATCCGAAATAGTTTGCGTTGGTGCAAAGACAATGGAATCGCCTGTGTGTACACCTACTGGATCAAAATTTTCCATATTGCAGACCACCAAAGCATTGTCAGCTGCATCACGCATAACTTCGTACTCAATTTCCTTGAAACCAGCAATAGAGCGCTCAATCAAACACTGAGTCACCGGAGATAATTTCAGACCATTTTCAGCAATCTCTCGCAATTCTTCCTCATTGGCACACATTCCGCCGCCAGTTCCCCCTAAGGTAAAGGCTGGGCGAACAATGACTGGGTAGCCTATTTTCGCTGCAAAGTCTACCGCTTCTTCGACTGTATTTACAATTTCAGATTCTGGAATAGGCTGTTCCAGCTCTTCCATGAGCTGCTTAAACAAATCACGATCCTCAGCTTGGTCAATAGCCGACAGCTTAGTTCCTAAAAGTTCGACACCTAGCTCATCCAAGATACCTTTTTTGGATAATTCCATTGCCATATTGAGTCCTGTTTGCCCACCCAATGTCGGCAGAAGTGCATCTGGTCGCTCTTTCCGTAAGATTCTAGTGACAAATTCCAGCGTAATTGGCTCAATATAAACCTTGTCAGCAATTTCCTTGTCTGTCATAATCGTTGCAGGATTGGAATTAACTAAAACGACTGTGTAGCCTTCTTCTTTCAAAGACAAGCAAGCCTGCGTTCCTGCATAATCAAACTCAGCAGCCTGTCCAATGACAATGGGACCAGAGCCAATCACCATAATTTTCTGAATATCTGTACGTTTTGGCATGTTTTTCTCCTATTCCTAATCCATTGATTGCAATGAACTATGCTGTTGTTTAAAAGCATCAATCATTTCCATAAACTCATCAAAGAGATAACTGGCATCATGTGGTCCTGGTGCAGCATCAGGATGAAACTGCACTGAAAAAGCAGGGAAAAACCGATGTCGCACACCTTCAATAGACTTGTCATTGATTTCCTCATGCGTAATCAGCAACTCGCTCGGAAAATTTTCCCGACTAACAGCATAACCATGATTTTGGCTGGTAAAATCAATTCGCCCTGTCGCAATCTCTCTGACAGCATGATTAAAACCACGGTGACCGAATTTCATTTTATAAGTCTGAGCTCCATTTGCCTTACTAAAAAGTTGATGTCCCATGCAGATACCAAAAAGAGGAATTTTACCTTGAATCCCTCGAATCATGTCTAGCACTTGCGGTACATCATCTGGATTACCTGGACCGTTGGATAACATGACACCGTCAGGGTGAAGGTGAAGAATATCTGCTGCACTTGTATCATAGGGAACAACTGTCACATTACAATTGCGTGCCGCTAATTCACGAAGAATCGAATGTTTCAATCCAAAATCAACTAACACAATACTAGGACCTGAACCCGGTGCTGGATACGGTGTCTTTGTTGAAACTTGTTTGATATTATCGGTCGGCAAAACGGTCGCCTTCAACTGATCTTGCAGATGCACCATTTGGTCGCCTACATTGGCTATTGTTGCTTTCATCGTTCCATGCTGTCGAATGATTTTCGTCAATGCCCGTGTATCAATACCAGCAATTCCTGGAATTTTCTTGACTTTTAAAAACTCGTCCAAAATCATCTGATTACGCCAATTGCTTGCCCTTCGTGCCCACTCATAAACGACCACTCCCTTGCAAGTGGGAGTGATCGTTTCATAGTCGTCGCGGTTGATTCCATAATTTCCGATTAACGGATAAGTGAAAGTCAAGATTTGCCCATTGTAAGACTGATCCGTAATGGATTCTTGGTAGCCAGTCATGCCTGTATTAAAGACGATTTCTCCGGTCACATCCATATCAGCACCGAACGCCTCTCCCTCAAATACTGTCCCGTCTTCCAGAATTAACAAGCGTTTTTCCATTTTCCCCTCCGTTTGTTATTGCAACAACGTATTAATGCTTATTATTTTTTTCGTCCATTTAGGACAGACTCGATAATTGCCATCCGAACAAATACACCATTTGTCATTTGTTCTACAATACGAGATTTTGGAGCTTCCACTAAGTGGTCTGCAATTTCCACATCACGATTTACTGGAGCCGGATGCATGATGATGGCTGTATCTTTCAGCTTATCATATCGTTCCTGTGTTAAACCATGCATTTTATGGTAATTTTCTTTTGAAAAGAGTGAATCATCATCATGGCGCTCGTGCTGCACGCGCAGAAGCATTAAGACGTCTACTTGGTCAACGACTTCATCAAGTGTGACAAATTGTCCATAATCAGCAAATTCTTCACTTCTCCATACTTCTGGACCTGCAAAATAAAGTTCTGCACCCAGACGCTTCAAGATTTGCATATTTGACTTCGCCACACGCGAATGATCTAAGTCGCCTGCAATGGCAATCTTCAAGCCATCAAAATGCCCAAACTCTTGATAAATGGTCATCAAATCTAGCAAACTTTGGCTAGGATGCTGGCCAGAACCATCACCACCATTCACAATTGAAGTTGTAATCGTTGGACTTTCGACTAATTCCTTGTAATAGTCCACTTCTGGATGACGAATGACACAGACATCCACTCCGAGCGCTGACATGGTTAAAATCGTATCATATAAGGTCTCTCCTTTGTTGATAGAGCTGGTCTTTGAATCAAAATCCAACAGGTCACAACCTAGCTTTAATTCCGCTACTTCAAAGGCTTTATGTGTTCGCGTAGAGGGCTCAAAGAAAAGATTAGCGATAATATGCTGTTCATCATAATGAGCTTTCGCTCCATTTTTAAATTCAATGCCACGTTTGATTAAACTTAAGACTTCCTCATTGGTAAGAGTTTCCATAGAGACAACATTTTTAAGAGCTATTTGATTAGATAACATGGTGTATTTCTCCTTTTATTAGATACGGTGTTTCTTTCAATAAAGTTAAGAATTCAAACTAATTTTTAGGTTCTGGCAAGATAAGATAGAGCACAATTCCAAGAACCGTTGACAAGGCGACCCCTGAAATTTGCAGACCTGAAAGTTGAAGCGTTAATCCTCCAATCCCAGCGACTAAGATCACACTAGCAATCAACAGATTTTTCTTATTGTCAAAGTCCGTTTGCTTTTCAATTAAAATTTTCAAACCACTAGAAGCGATGACTCCAAAGAGCGCAATAGAAATACCGCCTAGAACTGGAGTTGGAATGGATTGTAAGAGTGCCGATACTTTTCCGACAAAACTCATCACAATCGCAAGTACTGCTGCACCTGCAATAACATAAACGCTATAGATTTTATTGAGAGCCATCACACCGATATTTTCACCGTAACTCGTTACTGGTGGCGCACCGAAAATCCCAGCGATAACTTGTGCAAGACCATCTCCGGCAAGAGTTTTATCCAATCCTGGGTCTTTAAAGAAATCTTTTCCGGTCAAGCTATTCAATACCATAACATGACCAAAGTGCTCTGTCATAGTTACAAATGCAATTGGAGCCATTGTTAAAATCGCACTTGGATAAAATTTTACATTATAGTCTAAGAAAGGAAGGTGCATAGGTGGGACATGGAACCATGAAGCTTGAGAGACTTTTGCAAAGGAAATAATTTCTTCTCCTGTTACCACTCCAAGAATGAGCGCGAAGACATATCCGACAATCAAGCCTAACAGCACTGGAATAATTCCAACAATCTTTTTACCATAGATATTAAAGAGGATGACTGCAAAGAGAGTGACAATTCCAATGATGAAATAAGTTAAATTGTATTTACCGTCTTTTAGCATGACATCATTTACAGCTGTGCTTGCTAGGCTTAGTCCGATGACCATAATGATTGGTCCTACCACAACTGGCGGCAAAATCTTATCAATCCAAGCATTCCCAGCGAACTTCACAATAAGAGCTACAATGAAGTAAACCAAACCACCTGTAATGGCACCTTGAGCGACTGCTGCGATACCGTCTGTTTTCATCAACATTTGCATAGCTGCAATATAAGCGAAACTAGACCCCATATAAGCTGGCACTTTGTACTTGGTAACTGTTAAGTGTGCCAAGGTTCCTAGACCGCTTGAAAACAAGGCAACTGCTGGGTCGATTCCAACCAGAATTGGAACAAGAACCGTTGCTCCAAACATGGCAAACAAATGCTGAAAGGACAATCCTACAAGCAAACCAGGTTTTGGCATATCGTGTACATCATATTTCACATCTTGACTCATTTTCTTATAACTCCTCCGCAATCAAGACACGGTCTTGACCATCCTGTTCTATCATTTCCACAATAATTTCTTCTGTTCGACTAGTTGGAATGTTTTTGCCCACATAATCTGCTCGAATCGGCAACTCACGATGCCCACGGTCTACTAAAACAGCCAAGCTCACGCGTGATGGACGTCCCAAGCTAACTAGATTATCAATAGCAGCACGAATGGTGCGTCCTGTATAGAGGACATCATCTACCAAGATGACTTCGCGGTCTGTAATATCAACAGGAACATGTGTTGTATCTTCTTCCACTTTAAAATCATCGCGGAATGGTTTGGTATCCAACTCACCGATAGGTACATTGATCTTTTCAAGTTGCGCTAATCGTTCTTGAATCCGCTGTGCAATGTAAACACCCCGTGTTTTTATACCAATCAAGACAATCTTGTCTAGCTCTTTGTTGCGCTCAATGATTTCATAAGTGATCCGTGTAATGGCACGTTTCATTGTCAAACCATCAACAACTTCTTTTGTTTTCATGGAAAACCTCCTGTATAAAAAGTTAAAAGAAAAAGTCTCCTTCACAAGGAGACTTCAGAAAATCTAGGTAAGCATAGAGAAACTGCTAACAGCCTCACTGTACTATACCATCTTATACTTTGACTCCTTGTCTGCCTCACGGGACAGATTTAAAGGATTATTTAATTTTTATTACTATATCACACTTTTTGAAAATCTTCAAGAGAAAACCGTAAAGTTTTAATGGAAATTCTCAAATTGATTCCGCCTATAATATATAAACCCCATTTCTTTGCATTTTCTACAACTCATTTGCGATTTTATTGATTTTCCTCAAGCGATGATTGACACCACTTTTCGTCAAAGGCTTACTAAGACTTTCTGCCAACTGCTGGATAGAATAATCCGGATGATTGACACGCAGATAAGCTACCTCTTGCAAATCAACCGGCAAGCTCTCTAAACCAACTGTGTCAATGATTTTGCTAATGTTATGAATGGTTTTCATGCTAGCTGTCACCGTTCGAGCAATATTCGCCGTTTCCGCATTATTCGTCCGATTCAGATCATTTCTAGCCTCTCGCAAGAGCTTGACCGACTCAAACTCAGTCATTGCTTTCATAGCCCCAATCACAATCAAAAAGTCCATAATGTCCTCAGCTCGCTGCAGATAGGTCACTGAGCCTTTTTTGCGCTCAATTGTCTTGGCATCCAATAAAAACTTTCGCATCAAAGCTGCTAAATCTTCCGCATGGTCAGAATAGACCGATAAGATTTCCAGTTGATATTTCCCAGAATCTGGATCACGCATACTGCCCGTGGATAAAAATGCTCCTCGTAAATACGATCGGCTCGCTTCATCATCTGATAAAATAGCTTGGTCAATGCCTGCTTCAATCCCAAAAAAGGAGTCTGCCAAGTGTAAATCGGCTAAAATTTGTTCCACACCTTCGTCTAAAAAAACAGTATAAACACGGTTTTTCCGAAGATTCGCTTTTTGATGATGACGAATATCCGATTTGACTTGATAAAAAGCTGCCAACAATTCATAAATGTGACGAGCGATTTTTGCATTTTCTGTCGTAACAGATAATGTTAAGCCTTGACTAGAAATTCCTAAGCTGCCTGACATCTTAATGATAGCCGATAATTCCATTTTATCTTTTTTGCCTAGACCAAGCAGTTCTTCTTTCACTTTAATGGTAAAACTCATTTGCGCACCTGTATAATCTGCATAAGTTCATCGACGACTGATTCACCATCATGAAAAGCTCCGCCATTTTCCAAGCGAAGAAAATTAGACGAAATGACACGAGGTACTTGCTCTTTCAAACCTTTAAAATCATGCTCAACCTGCACCAAATACTCATCAAATTTATTAGAATTCATATACTCTTGAGGAACTTCCTCAATATTCACCAAAACAGTATCAATAAATCGTTTTCCTAAATGTCGATGCAAAACAGCCACGTGGTCACTATCTGTGAAATGCTCGGTTTCACCACGCTGGGTCATAATATTGCAGACATAAGCGATTTCCGCCTTTGTTTCTAAAAGAGCTTGTCCAATTTCTTCAATCATCATATTGGGTAAGATAGAGGTAAACAATGACCCTGGTCCCAAAACAACCATATCACTTTCTAAAATCGTCTCTACCACTTTGCGACTAGCCACCGGCTTCTGGTCATTATAGGTATTGGTGACATAAACTCGTTCAATCATACCTTGGTGTTCTGCGAGATGACTTTCTCCAGCGACTTCGCTTCCATCAGTAAATACAGCATGAAGCGTTAAAGGTATATCACAAGACGGATAAATTTTGCCAGTTGTGTGGAAAAACTTAGTCAGTAGCTGCATAGCGTTGTAAGTCGACCCTTGCATTTCTGAAATACCTGCAATAATCAAGTTCCCAAGTGGATGTCCAGCTAAAGCACCGTCTTCATCTGCAAAGCGATATTGAAAAACTTTTTCATAAAAGCGCGGCATGTCCGATAAAGCCACCAAAACATTTCGCAAATCACCAGGCGGTGTCAATTGTTGAATGTTTTTTCGCAATTCCCCCGAACTTCCACCGTCATCAGCGACCGTCACAATAGCAGCAATGTCTACATCTTTCTTACGCAAACTGTTCAAAATGACTGAAATCCCTGTACCACCACCGATAATGGCTATCTTTGGTCTCCTCATGAACGATTCACCGTTTCCTTTCTGCGGTCTTTGTCTCGATGTGATGAATGAACGGTCCATTCGCTCGCCAAATCATCTGCTAGACGTTGTGCAAAAGCTACGCTTCTGTGTTGACCGCCTGTACAACCAACCGCAATTGTTAAAACAGATTTCCCCTCTTTTTTGTAGCCCGGTAAAATCGGTTTGATAAGAGCCACTAAGTGCTGATAAAATTCTTCTGACTCCGTATGATTCATCACATAATCATAAACTGGTTTATCAAGTCCTGTTTGATTGCGAAGTTCTGGTTGGTAATATGGATTTGGTAAAAAACGCACATCAAAGACAAGGTCGGCATCTAGCGGAAGACCATATTTAAAGCCAAAACTCACCACTTCAATGCGAAACGATTGGAGTTTTGTCTGATCTGAAAAATGCTCAGAAATGGTTTTACGCAATCCACGCGGTGTTAATTCGGTCGTATCTACCACGTTTTGACTCATATTTTTCAACGGTGCTAGTAACTCACGTTCTAGCTTGATACCGTCTAAAATACGACCGTCTGCTGCTAAGGGGTGGCTACGCCGCGTTTCCTTGTAACGTGCAACTAATTCTGTATCTGCCGCATCTAAAAACAAAATCTTAAAATCAAGTCCAGCGTTACTTTCAATCTCATCTAGAACTTTCTGAATCTCAGAAAAGAAGGAACGACTACGCATATCTACAACCATAGCAATCTTGTCGTTGTCTTGCGTTGTTTCGATTAACTGCAAAAATTTAGGAACCAGCGTGGGGGGCATATTATCAATCGTAAAATAGCCCAAATCTTCAAAAGACTGGATGGCTACGGTCTTTCCCGCTCCACTCATTCCCGTCACGATAACCAAATGAATTTGTTTGTCTGACATATCTCCTCCTTGATAAAACAATTAATTTTCAGTATATTAAAACATTTCCAATTCCTTTTTATTATAACACACCCAGTACAATTCGGATAGTAAAAAAGAGAGAACAAAAGCAATGGCTATCTGTACTCTCTCGAATTTATACTACTATGTTTTAATGATTACCAAACCAAAGCGCAATTTCCCGTTTGGCAGACTCTTCAGAATCTGAACCATGAACAACATTTCGAATCGTTTCACCAGCTTCAGCTGCTTGTGCAAAATCTCCGCGAATAGTTCCCGGTAGAGCTTCTTCCGGACGAGTAGCGCCCATCATGTGACGCCAACCTGAAATCACTTGGCTTCCCGATAAAACACCGATAATCACAGGCCCGCTTGTCATATAATCACGGATTGAAGGATAAAAATCTTTCGTTAATAGGGCTTCATAATGCTGATCAATTAACTCATTTGAAACATTGGTTCTCATTTCCAAACGTTCGATTTTGTAACCACGTTGTTCTACGCGCTTCAGTACTTCTCCAACCAAGCCACGTTTTACGCCGTCTGGTTTTATAATAAAAAATGTTTGTTCCATGATTGACACGCTCCTCTTTTGTTACCTTTATTTTATCATAAATGAAAGAAAGTTGAAAGTCCTTTCAAAAATCTTCTTTCACAAATGACTTATCAAGGTCAAAGATGTTAAAAACATGAAGATTGTAAAAATCCAGAACCAAACAGAACGAAAAGCTTGCCTATAGGCCCCTGGAAATGAACGATTTTCTTGTACATACATTTTTATGTCTGCTTTGTTTTTAATCAGGAAAATTACTGCGACACTTGCACCGACTAGCAGGATAAATAAGTGTAAGAGACCACCTATATCGTCCGGCAAAAACGAATACAAATAAGTTAAACCATCTCCGATGACCAAGTTATTAAAAACGTGGAAAACCATTGCCCAGAGAATTGAATATTCCAAGGTCACATAAGAGAAGACAATTCCAACAAAAGCTGCAAAAAAGAACTGCGGGATATTCCCATGAAATAAACCAAATATGAGGGAAGACATCAGAATCGCAAAGACTTTTCCATATTTTTCAAATGTCCGTAAGCCCGCCCCGCGAAAAATCAACTCTTCTGAAACAGGACCGAAAAAACCTGCATACAAAAACATCGTTACACTATCTGAGCCTGCGGAAGCTGATTCAATAGCTTTAAATAAGCTAAATCCAAAGATATTCAACACTACTTCAAATATTTGATTAAAGAGTACAAAACCTAATTGACCCAGAAGTAAGAATGATAAGACTAGTCCGAACGTTTTTGGAGTCATGACTCTTTTCTGCGTTCGTAAATCAGACTTAAATAATTTACCATCCCGATACAACCAAAAGATAAAAACTCCTGCACAGACAGCAATTAGATAATAACTACCATCGCGTGACATAAAGCTTTCCGTTACTTTTTGGATTTTCTCAAGGTTTCCGGGATAACGAATCGCTTGAAACAAGGTTACAATCGTTTGATAAATCAAGCTAATCATTGTCATGACGAAGACATAAAGCAGACACAAAGCAGAAAATAAACTAACATCTTTTCGTACTTGCTGATTGACTAGCATCAGTTTCCCTCCTTCTTCAAATAGCTTTTTCGACTCCACAGGTATAGCCCCACAGCAAAACCTTCATAAAGAACAAAAAACAAAAGAAAGGCGTGGAGGAAAAATTCTTCTGGCAATATCCAAATAACAGGATCTTTAGCAGGGTCAAATAACCAAGTATTATCCCCAGCAAATAAAATCTGATGAAAGAGAGTGAAAAACGCATCAAAGCCAATTCCCAGCGCCACACCAGCAATTACAATAGGCAACCAGATAATAGCTAAAATCGCCTTTGAAAAGACAAACAGATATCTTTTTTTTATAATGTTTTTTACAAACAAACAAACCACTGGTAAGGTTGCTAGAAAAGCAACTTGCGCCAGATGAAAAAGATATTTCACGACTTGAAAATGGTGCAGACCTGCTGCTGATGAGCGAAAATCAGGCATGGAGAGCTTTTGCTGAAATGGATTGGTTAGGTAATTCATCAAAATATTGAAATTGTGCTGAATGGTTGCAGATTTGAGGTAAACTTGATTTTCTAAATGCAACCAAGAAATTTCCAAAGGATAAAACAGCCAAGTCAGATAAATGGTCAACAAAATAGCTGTTGCTAAAAAGCAGAGCATACTCAGCCAAAAGGTCAGTTTAGTGCGCATCAAAATCCCACTCCGCTAGGCTAGAAAGTACATAATCTGGTTGGATTGGCAAGCCTGGCACTTCTTCTGGTTTCGTAAAGCCAGTTGTCACCAGAAGCGTAGGGATACCATTGTCAATCCCAGCCCGAATGTCCGTCAGGTAATTATCCCCAACCATTATCACTTCCTCGCGTGGTAGTCCTAGATGCTCAACAGCCTTTTCCATGATAATTGCATTTGGCTTCCCGATATAAACAGGTTTCACACGAGTTGCTACTTCAATGAGAGTAATAATCGATCCTGCTCCAGGCATGAGACCGCGCTCTGTCGGAATATTAAGATCTGGATTGGTTCCTACGAAATGAGCTCCCTTTTGAATAGCTAAAGTAGCAATTGACAATTTTTCATAGTCCACTTCCCAGTCCAATCCAACAACTACATAATCTGGGTTATCAGTATCTTCGACATAGCCAGCTTCTGCAATGGCTTGCTTAAGTCCGACATCACCGATAACATAGACTTTCTTGCCTAGATTTTTATCATTTAAGTAGTCAACCGTTGCTAAAGTCGCTGTATAAATCGTTTCAATCGGCGTTTCAACATTGAATTGTTCCGTTAGCATTGTTTGAACAGTCTCAGGAGTACGTGTTGTATTGTTCGTCACAAATAAATATGGAATGTTGCGTCGTTGTAATTCATGGACAAAAGCTTCACCCGTGGGAATACGGTCTTTTCCTTTATAAATCGTTCCGTCTAAATCAATTAAATATCCTTTGTAGGTCATACTTCTCTTTCTATTGTTTCTCTTATGAAATTTCTTGCCAAGTTACCATAGCTTGTGCATTGGTATCACCATCGCTGGAAATCTGATGATTGCTCTCTAATCCATTCAAATCATAACTAGAGGTAATCTGTCCGCCAGGTCGGACTTCCTTAACATACTTGAGGTGAACTTTTTTGGGAACGTGTTTCATGAGAAAATCAGCTCCCATAACTTCAAAAATCCAGTCCAAATACTTGCTGTTGTTGACATGACCATTCATGTCTAAATCATAAAACCGAACATGATAATCTTTACTGGTCGAATCTTTCAGTTCTGGATATTTTGGACCACGAATCAACTTTTTAGAAAATTCTGCTTCATAAGGTGCGACAATCTTTGGCTCTACAGCATGCACTTTTCGACTGTCTCTGTCCATAAGAACAAAGGTAGCCATCATTTCAATCACGGCAACATCATTTTCATCAAAAACGGTAAAACGACGATAACAAAAGAGACGATTATAGGAAAGCGCTTCTGTTTCAATCGTCATTTCTTCACCAAATTTAGGCAGCCGTACCACATCGATATCATAGTCAGTAATAATCCAGACCAGATTGTATTTCTCCAGCATATCCTTGTCACTAATCCCCAAATCAATGGACTGCAAACCTGATACCTGTAAGGACAGCAAAATGACATCAGGCAACTTGATATGACCATTCATATCCGCCATGTCAAACGGAATTTTCATTTTCATTTGATAAGTTAAACCCATAATTTACTCCAATATAAATTTCTCTGCGACCGTATCACCCAAAAATAGACCCTTTTTAGTCATACGAACGATTTCTTTGTCAGGTACTAAGAGTCCTTGCTCAACCAGTTCTGTTACTACATGACCGTACTGCTGCTCAAAAGAAATGCCAAATTTTTCTTCAAAACGCTTTTTAGAAACACCTGACTTTTTGCGCAAGCCCAGAAACATTTCTTCTTCCATCATCTCTTGCTTACTCAGATGTTCTTCATTCACACGCGCATTGCCTTTTTCAACTGCCTCTAAGTAATGACGAATCGGACCATGATTCTTGTAGCGAACCCCATTGACATAACCAGAAGCCCCTGCCCCAATACCAAAATATTCCGCATTATCCCAGTACATGAGATTGTGTTGACTCTCAAAACCTGGTTTAGAAAAGTTAGAAATCTCATAGTGTTCAAACCCAGCTTTTTCCAACTCCTCAATGATATACTCAAACATCTCTGCTTCCAAGTCCTCCTTCGGTAAAGGCAGCTTTCCACGCCGCATCCGGTTCATAAAAACCGTGTGATTTTCTAGAATTAAGCTATAAAGACTCATGTGAGGGATGTCTATTGCAATGGCCTTGGCCACATTTTCCCGCACGTTGTCCATGGTCTGCTTGGGCAGTGCATAGATCAAATCAATAGAGATATTATCAAAACCAGCCAACTTCAGATTAGTGATATTTTCATAAATATCTTTCTCTAAATGGCTACGCCCAATTTGCTTGAGCATGCGATCGTCAAAAGTCTGAACACCTAAAGATATCCTGTTCACAGGCGAAACCTTTAAAACAGCAATCTTATCCGGATCCAAATCTCCTGGATTGGCTTCAACAGTCAGTTCCTCTAACAATGACAAATCCAGCTTTTTCGTCAGCTCTGCCAATAAAAACTCCAGCTGCTTCGCTGAAAGAGCTGTCGGTGTCCCACCACCGATATAAAGCGTCTGTAAATGCTTTATATCATAAGAAGTATATTCTTGAAGCAAGTGCTCTAAATAGGCGTCAACTGGCTGATTTTTGATAAAGACCTTAGAAAAGTCACAATAATAACAAATTTGAGTACAAAACGGAATGTGTACATAGGCAGAAGTTGGTTTGGTGTACATAGTATTTATTATAGCATAAATTTAGTATATAGATGTTTCAAAGCACACATAAAAATTTATAGACTCTTATCAATATATTCTTGCTAAGCAATAAAAACATAGTAAATATTCAAAAATTTTCAGCTTAATTTTCTACTTCAGTTTGAACTTTTTTCAAATAATAATTTGTCAGTAAAAATGCCATCATTGCAAGAGCAATCAGAAAAGTACCTGCTAACAAATAGCCCACTAAATCTGGTGATACAAGAATGAAATAAGCGCTTATTGCAATAATGGTTATGTAAATAATCATAGCAACAATTCCTAAAATCATCTTTAGTGAATTATTTTCACGATTAAATAATTCCGTCACATTTGACCAATTGGTCACTTGTAGGCGTTTATCACGATGATATCCCCATGCACTCCATGCTAAACAGGTCAATGTCCAAGCTACAATCATCAAGACAATAGCAACTGGTTGCACGCCGACAACAAAGGAAAAAATTGTCAATAAAATGAATGGTAAAATGGATTGAATGACAAATAAATTCCAAAACTTAAGTTTAAGATAACGTGCCATATCAAAAGGTAATACTTTCAAATAATCATAATTTTCACGTTCAAGTGAAATGCCAATTCCTGTTAAATTTGCTCCACCTGTATTTAAACTTGCTACAAATGTTGCTATTAACATCAATGGAAAAGCAAATCTTGTTGTCAAATAAGGAGAAATCATTTCACGATACTGCATAAAACTAGCCATTAACGGAATTAAAATAAAATAAGGTAACACACTAGGCATCAAAAGAGTTTGTAATAAGACGGAGCCATCACTGATTAGGTCTAATTGATAGCGCAACACAAACTGCGGAAAGTTCCTAAGTCCATTCATCTTGAAAATTTTCGTTCGTTTTTGTCTATTGACCGTTGCTGTTGTGGTCATTGCAGCTTCATAAAATTCTGGTAAAACCTTTCGCTTAACAATTATAAATAATATAACAGCTACGACTATCCATGTTCCCATTCCAAGCAACGAATTCAAAGCAAAAGGTTGCATACTGAAAGCATGAAAAATAGTCATTGGCGGAAAATAAGCAGGTTGATCTTGCAATATTGCGTTTTTAACGTTAGAGTTATTTTGCAAATTCACCAATAAAATCGCACCAAAAGCCATTATTGTAGCAAGAGCCAGTAAAATATTAGAGGCAAGCTTTTTATATTTCCTAAAAATAGTTGTTTTCGTAATAAAATGAACACCAACCAAAAGAAGGAAAATAAGTGTCGAAAACAGTACTCCTAACGAAATAAGCAGAATAGGGATTGCAAGCCAGATTGGTTGACCTGATTGCATTTGCAAACTAATAAAGTAAATAACAATCGGAAACACTCCCATTAAAGTAGTTAAAAGAACAGAAAATCCTTTCCCAACCATAATTTCGCTCTCACTAAAGGCATAAGGTCGGTAAGCTTGCAAGTCTTTACTTTCATAAAAAACATTGTAAAAGGAAAGAAATCCCTGTGCAAAGATGAATAAATAAAAGACGCTGACAAAATTCGAAAACAGCCCTGGATTCTGAGCAAGTGGTAAAAAAGCCCCTTGTACACCAAATATACAAGCATACAAAATTCCAGCATAGAGATAGTTCATCACTAGATTTCTAGCAACATTTCCTTTTTTATTTGGATTTTTTTGCTGTTTTTTACGATAACTAGAAAGCCTAGTTGATTGTGTCGTATAAATGATATTTGCATGAATGAGGGAGCGAATCGCTTTAAGACGCATCAGGACTCACCTCTTCTCTACGACCTGCCAAACTGAGGTAAATACTTTCTAAGGATTTTTCAGGATGTTGACCTTTCAATTCCTCAATCGTACCATAAAACAACAATTCTCCCTTTTTGAGAATGGCAATACGGTCACACAATTGCTCTGCCACTTCTAAAACATGGGTTGAGAACAAAACAGTATTTCCTTTATCTGCATGCTCTCGCATCATTTGTTTGAGGTCAAAAGCCGCCTGCGGATCCAAACCAGTTAAAGGCTCATCCAACACCCAGATATCTGGATCAGACAAAAGAGCACCAATGACAAACACTTTTTGTCGCATTCCATGTGAAAACGATTCAATAACTTCATAGCGATGAGCTGTAAAATCAAATAATTCCAGTAGCTCTGTTAAACGTTTCTCATAATCTGAAGGACTCATATCATAAGAAGTTCCAACCAATTCCCAGAATTCATTTGCTGTCAGACGTAAAAACAAATCTGGCGAATCAGCTACATAACCAATTTTCTTCTTGATTTCCAACCGATTAGCTGCTAATTCCTTGCCATCCACAAAAATCTGACCATGCGTTGGATTAATCACACTAACCAATGATTTAATCGTTGTTGATTTTCCAGCACCATTGTGTCCAATTAATCCTACAATTTCTCCACTCTGAAGCGTTAAATTCAGATGATTCAACGCTATCTTGTCATCGTACACTTTTGTAACATCCTTAAATTCAATCATAAATTCTCCTATCTATTGAATGTTTTCAGCATGATAGAAATAAAAGTAAAAATTCTTTCTCTTTATTCAAACATATATATTCATTAACAATTTATTATTAGTTTTCCAAAAAAACAAAATAATGCCTCTTTAACTAGTATCTGCCAACTCCAAAATTTTCTGAAAGGTTTTCCCATTACGAATAGTCAAAGACTTGTAAAAGTTAGATTTGAGTAGCTTCTTGTGGTAGTTGGACTTGAGATAGTCAGTCTGGTCGCTATTTCTGTAAAAGAAGGCTGTCTGACCGAAATGCAGCAGAACCCTGTCATTTGCCCAGCTCCCCGCTTCTACCTCTATCTGCTCGCGATTAGCCTCTGGCAGGAAAAAGAGGACATCGCGCCGATAAGCTGCCTCATCCTGCCACCAAGCAGGCAGTTTTGCCACTTCTTCTTAGAGAATAGCAGAGCTGAGCAGGACAAAAGGGATTGGAAAGTCATAGGATTGACTGAAATAAGCCGTCAAAATCGTCCTAATCTTTTTCTCGTGCTCCTGACTGTCAAAAAAGAGATTGCCGCTGTTGATGTAGGAGATAGGGTTCTCAAAGCCCAGCTCCGCCAAATCGGCCTTCAAATCAGACATGATAACCTTGTTTTTTTCCACCGACATTGATGCCGCGAAGTAAGAGAATATAACGCATTCTTCTTCCCTTCTTGCTTTGTTTGTCTTTCTAATCCACTGCCTTTATATCTAAAATCATATCGCGAATCTGTGCAGCCAGTTCGAAGTCGAGAAGTCCTGCAGCTTCTTGCATCTGACCTTCTAGTTTCTTGATCATATCCTTGCGCTCTTGCTTGTTGAGGCTTTCGATTTCGACAATTTCTTCTTTGTCTGGCAGGACAGATTTGGTTACACTGATTAGGTCACGAATTTCTTTCTGGATTGTTTGCGGTACAATACCATGTTCTTCATTATAAGCCATCTGAATTTGACGACGGCGAGCGGTCTCGTCCATAGCCTTCTGCATGGAGTCAGTCACCGTGTCCGCATACATGATGACATGACCCTCACTGTTGCGGGCAGCCCGACCAATAGTTTGGATCAAACCACGCTCATTACGTAAGAAACCTTCCTTGTCTGCATCAAGAATGGCAACCAGACTAACCTCTGGCACATCAATTCCCTCACGCAACAGGTTAATTCCGACTAAAACATCAAAGACACCTAACCGCAGGTCGCGGATAATTTCTGTCCGCTCTAAGGTCTTGATATCTGAGTGCATGTATTTGACCTTAACACCCATTTCTTTAAAGTAATCCGTCAGATCTTCTGCCATCTTTTTAGTCAACGTCGTGATAAAGGTCCGCTCATTCTTCTCTGCACGCGCATTGATTTCGCCTAAAAGATCATCTATTTGTCCCATAGTCGGACGCACTTCTACTTCTGGATCCAGCAGACCAGTTGGTCGAATAATCTGCTCAATCACTGTATCCGTCTGCTCCCGCTCATAGTCGCCCGGTGTCGCAGATACATAGACAATCTGATGAACATGACTTTCAAACTCCTCCCGACGCAGCGGGCGGTTATCCAAGGCAGAAGGCAAGCGAAATCCATAATTAACCAACATTTCCTTCCGTGAGCGGTCACCATTATACATACCCTTGATTTGCCCCATCGTCATATGACTTTCGTCCACCATGATTAAAAAATCATCAGGGAAGAAATCTAGTAAAGTGTAAGGTGGCTCACCTTCGCTCCGTCCGTCCATATGGCGAGAATAATTCTCTACGCCATTCGTGTAGCCCATTTCGCGCAGCATTTCAATATCATAGTCAGTTCTTTGTTTCAGCCGCTGAGCTTCTAAAAGTTTCCCTTCCTTTTCAAAAAAGGCTAGTTGTTCTTCTAATTCCGCTTGAATCTTGGCAATGGCAATCTCCATATTTTCGTCATTTGTCATAAAGTGAGTAGCAGGAAAAATGGCTAAATGATCCACTTCACCCAAAACTTGTCCCGTCAACGCTTCTACTTCTCGAATACGGTCAATTTCATCTCCAAAAAATTCCACCCGAAAGGCATGTTCATCGCGAGAAGCCGGAAAAATTTCTACTACATCACCACGCACACGGAATTTTCCCCGCTGAAAATCAATATCATTACGCTCAAACTGGATATCCACCAAATCATTGAGAAGTTTATCCCGTGAAATCTCCAAACCAGGTCGCAGACTGACCACGCTATCGGAGTATTCCTTAGGTGAACCCAGACCATAAATGCAGCTGACTGACGCCACTACAATCACATCGTTGCGTTCCAAGAGAGCCGAGGTTGCTGAGTGACGAAGCTTGTCAATCTCATCATTGACAGAGCTGTCCTTCTCAATATAGGTATCACTGGAAGGCACATAGGCTTCCGGTTGATAGTAATCATAGTAAGACACAAAGTATTCGACCGCATTGTCAGGGAAAAATTCCTTAAATTCCCCATAAAGCTGACCTGCCAGAGTTTTATTATGAGCGATGACTAAGGTCGATTTATTAACCTTTTGAATAACCTGACTCATAGTATAGGTCTTCCCAGTTCCTGTCGCTCCCATGAGAATCTGAGCTTTCTCACCACCCTCTATATTATCCACTAATTGCTCAATCGCCTGTGGTTGATCTCCTGAGGGCTCATACTTAGAAACCAGTTTAAATTTATTGTCCGTAATTCTATTTATCATTATTCTTTTCCTCTATACAATCTTCTCTTATTTTATCATATTTCTAAAAATATCACTGACTTAGGATAATAAGAAGCCCACCTAGTAAAACTAAGTGAGATTTGATTTTCTAAATTGTAATGCTGCTGGTAATTTATCTTCTTTTTTAAGAGACCAATACAGATAGAAAATGCTGAGAATTAACACCAGACTGGTGAAAATAGATCCTTCTGCTCCAAAAGCCCCACCCGAAAGCCAATCTACGTTGGATTTCGTATTGTAAGAAAAGACGGAAGTTTCTGCTCCCTGACCACTGACCTGAATACCATAAATGTTACCTTGAACAAAATTCCAAGCACCGTGAATACCAGCCAGCCCCCACATATTGTCAGTTTTTAGCATGTAAAAACAAGCAAAAGCACCATCGAGAATAATATTGACAATCGAAAGAAGCGTCACACCAGGATTTAGTAAATGGAGAGCACCAAATAGGCTAGCAGAGATTAAAATACCGACCAAAATATTTGACTTAGCAGTAACTGTCGGAAATAGCCAACCACGCGTCACCAGTTCTTCTGTTCCTCCTTGTAACATCCAAAACGGAATCAGGGCGATGATAAAGAGAAATGGCTCCAAACTAAGATGGTTGAGTTCTAACCTACCTACACCTGTCATCAAAAGTAAGACAACTATGAGAGAAAACTGTGCCGCTCCAATCAAAAAACCTTTTCCTAATTCTTTAAACCAATTTTCCTTAAAAAAACCAAGACTTGAAAAAGGTCTTTTTTCAACGCATTTCACCCAAAGAAAGAGAGCCAAAGAAATAAAGAAAAAGAGGAAGAGTTGAATGAAAATCATATAATGCGATATCAGTTCTTGTATCATTACAAAGCCTGCCCCAGAATGAACAAGGCCAAACACAAGACCCAGCAGTATCGAAATTGGAACCAATGCAAGCCCGCCGACAATTTCACCTCCATAAACAAAAACAATCGAGAGAATAACTGCCAACCAAATAGGTGGAATGTAACGGGACTGTTTCACATTATCAAGCATACGAAATTGAAACATAAAATCTCCTTTCCTTTTTTGATTATTATATCATATTTATTTTATGCAAATCAAAAAAGAAATTTTCGTATATGTTATAAAATCTAACATAAAAATACAAAATATTTGTATTTTAAAGATATTTTTGGTATAATTTAAAAATATTCTTTAAAGGAGAGACTCATGAAGAAAAAAATTATAACTTTTTTGTTAGCTTTACTACCACTCTTTGCAGTAACAGCCATTCATGCCGATACAATCAAAGTGGTATCTGATACAGCTTACGCACCTTTTGAATTTAAAGATTCCGATCAAACTTATAAAGGTATTGATGTAGATATCATCAATAAAGTTGCTGAACTAAAAGGTTGGGACATCAATATGACTTTCCCTGGATTTGATGCAGCGGTCAATGCTGTTCAATCTGGTCAGGCAGATGCTATCATGGCTGGAATGACAAAAACTAAAGACCGTGAAAAAGTCTTCACTATGTCTGATACTTATTATGATACAAAAGTTGTCATTGCAACGACTAAAGCCAATACAATCAGCAGTTATTCCCAATTAAAAGGGAAAACTGTTGGGGTTAAAAACGGAACTGCCTCTCAACGCTTTCTAGAAAAAATCAAAAACAAATACAAATTTACTATCAAAACATTTGACACAACTGATTTGACTTACAACAGCTTGAATTCTGGTTCGATTGATGCCATGATGGACGACCAACCAGTCATTGAGTATGCTATTAAACAAGGTCAAAATTTAAAAATCTCTATAAAAGGAGAAGCTGTTGGTAGTTTTGCTTTTGGTGTCAAAAAGGGAAGCAAGTATGAATATCTGATAACAGAATTTAACGAAGCACTTGCTCAAATGAAAAAAGATGGTTCTCTTGACAAAATCATCACAAAATGGACAAGTTCTACAACTACGAAAACAACTAGTTCTACTCCAGAAACCACTACTCCCGCTGGTCAAAAAGCTACTCCTGTAAAATCAACATATACCATTGCGAGTGACTCTTCCTTTGCACCATTCGTCTTCCAAGACAGCAACAATAAATATACTGGGATTGACATGGATTTGATAAAAGCCATTGCCAAAGATCAAGGTTTCAAGATTGAAATTACAAATCCCGGATTTGATGCCGCTTTAAATGCTGTACAATCTGGACAAGCTGATGGAATGATTGCAGGAATGTCTGTGACAGATGCTCGTAAAGAGACCTTTGATTTCTCAGAACCATATTATACTGCAAATGCAATCCTTGCTGTTAAAGAATCTAGCACAATTGCTTCATATAAAGACTTGAAAGGCAAAACAGTCGGCGTAAAAAATGGTACTGCTTCGCAAACCTTCTTAACAGAAAATCAAAACAAGTATGGCTATAAAATCAAGACATTCGCTGACGCTTCTTCTATGTATGACAGTTTAAACTCTGGCTCTGTGGACGCCGTTATGGACGATGAACCTGTTGTCAAATATTCCATTAGTCAAGGTCAAAAACTAAAAACTCCAATCAAGGGAACCCCTATCGGAGATACTGCTTTTGCAGTGAAAAAAGGTAGTAATCCTGAATTGATCCAAATGTTTAACAATGGTTTGGCAAATATTAAAAAGAACGGTCAATATCAAAAAATTCTTGATAAATATTTGAAAAAGACCAGCTCTGCTTCTAGCTCTTCAGACAGTACAGTTGATGAAACAACCATTTGGGGGCTTCTCCAAAACAACTATAAACAATTGTTAAGCGGACTTGGTATCACCATTGCTCTTGCGCTTCTGTCATTTGCTATTGCTATGGTCATCGGCATCATCTTTGGAATGTTTAGCGTGAGTCCCGTCAAAGCCCTCCGCGTCATCTCAGAAATCTTCGTGGATGTCATCCGTGGAATCCCACTTATGATTCTCGCAGCCTTTATCTTCTGGGGCATTCCAAATCTCATTGAATCAATGACAGGGCATCAAAGTCCGATTAACGATTTTGTAGCTGGTACAATTGCTCTTTCTCTCAATGCAGGTGCTTATATTGCAGAAATTGTCCGTGGTGGGATTCAAGCTGTTCCAGCTGGACAAATGGAAGCCAGTCGCAGTCTTGGTATTTCTTATTCCAAGACAATGAGAAAGATTATTCTGCCACAAGCAACAAAAATCATGTTACCAAACTTCGTCAATCAGTTTGTTATCGCTTTGAAAGATACTACAATCGTCTCTGCTATCGGTCTTGTTGAACTTTTCCAAACAGGTAAAATCATCATTGCTCGTAACTATCAAAGCTTCAAAATGTATGCTATCCTAGCAGTCTTTTACTTGATTATCATCACTCTTTTAACGAGACTTGCCAAACGCTTAGAAAAGAGGATTAAATAATGGCTAAATTAAAAATTGATGTCAATGATTTGCATAAATACTATGGGGAAAATGAAGTCCTAAAAGGAATCACAACAAAATTCTATGAAGGAGATGTGGTCTGCATCATCGGCCCCTCTGGCTCTGGAAAATCAACTTTTCTACGTAGCCTAAACCTGCTTGAAGAAGTTACAAGCGGCTCTATTACCGTGGACGGTTTCGACCTAACTGACAAAAAAACAGATGTCGACTTGGTTCGTGAAAATATCGGCATGGTTTTCCAACACTTCAATCTCTTCCCTCACATGACAGTTTTGGAAAATATCACCTTTGCTCCTGTCGAGCATAAACGGATGACACAAGCTGAAGCAGATAAACTTGGTATGGAATTATTAGAAAAAGTCGGTCTCTCTGATAAAGCTGATGCCATGCCAGACAGTCTCTCAGGTGGACAAAAACAACGTGTGGCGATTGCACGTGGACTTGCTATGAATCCTGATATTATGCTCTTTGACGAACCTACTTCTGCTCTTGATCCCGAAATGGTTGGAGATGTTCTCAATGTTATGAAAGAATTGGCCAAGCAAGGCATGACCATGATTATCGTGACTCATGAAATGGGATTTGCTCGTCAAGTAGCCAACCGTGTCATCTTTACAGCTGACGGAGAATTCTTAGAAGACGGCAAACCCGACCAAATCTTTGACAATCCACAGCACCCACGCCTCAAAGACTTCTTGGACAAAGTCTTGAATGTGTAATAACACTCCATCCCGAAAATTATTTCGGGATTTTTTATATTCGTATTTAATTTACTCCCGATTAAAAACTTAACTCAGGTCTCTTTTGACATTAAATCACTTTTTTGTTATATTAAAATCAATAAAATTCGGAGGTAAGGAGCTTATGTACAAGAAATCTATTGCTTAAAGGAAACTTTATCTAGTAGATTTTTTGTTATGCTCCTGCCTATTTTTCATAAAAGAAAATTTTTTCAAACTTCTCAATGATAAATATATTCGTTGCAAACTACTCCGTTTTGCAATGTTTGTTGGCAATCCAAAAACAAGAACAGCTCTACTAGATAAATAGGGCTGTTTTTCTTAGCTCTAAAATGACAATGAACATCAAAAGGAGACTTGTATGCTACAAATTCGACATTTAACTATTACCCATTTAAAAGATTTGAAAGATTTAGTTAGCGATTTATCGCTTACTGTCAATGCAGGCGATAAAGTCGGCATTATCGGAGAAGAAGGGAATGGAAAATCTACTCTTCTCAAGCTGCTTATGAATGACACACTTGTTTCAGACTATGTTAGTTATAGGGGAAAGATTCAGAAAAGCTATAGTCATTATGCTTATTTGCCGCAAAGTTTACCTAAAAATGAAAGAAGGCTCTCCCTCAACGATTACTTCTTTGGCGATTTGGACGTAGACTTAGATTACAGCAAACTTTACCGCTTTGCTCAAGAATTACATTTTGATAGCGAACGTTTTACTAGTCAGCAAACAATAGCCACTTTATCCGGTGGCGAAACATTAAAAGTGCAGCTTTTAAAAATCCTCTCTACAAATTGGGACATTCTCTTTTTAGATGAACCTTCTAATGATTTAGACATCGATACTATGATTTGGCTGGAGAACTTTTTGCAAAATACACCTCAAACAGTCATGTTTGTTTCACATGATGAAAGTCTTTTAAGTCATGCAGCAACAAAAATCGTGCATTTGGAATTGGTTAAGAAAAAGCAAGAAGCTAAAACAACTGTGAGGAATCTTGATTATGAAAATTACAGCCAGCAAAGACAGACCGCATTTGAAAAGCAAACTAAAGATGCAAAAAAAGAACGAGAAGAATATCAAAAAACAATGGAAAAACATCGCCGCGTCAAACAAAGTGTGGAGCACGTGCTGCGCAACACTCATGATAGCACGGCTGGGAGATTAGTGGCTAAAAAAATGAAAAATGTCCTCTCACAAGGCAAACGATTTGAAAGAGAAGCGGCTGAACTGACAGAATTGCCAACACAGGCAGATGCTATCAATCTGAAATCTCCTGCTATCACTCCTCTGCCATCTACAAAAAGAGTAGTCACTCTCGAGCAAATGTGTTTGAAGGTAGGAGAACGCACTTTAGCCCAAAATATAAATTTTGAACTCTTAGGGCAGAAAAAGATTGGGATTATTGGTGAAAATGGTGCCGGAAAATCTACTTTTCTCAAAGAACTACGAAATCTATTGCAAAAGAAAAAAGGCATTACGCTAGGGTATATGCCTCAAATCTATCCTGATAGTTTAAACGAAGTCGATTCTCCAATAGATTTTCTAACATCCACAAGAGAGGGTATTGAGCGAGAAAAAATCCTCACCCACCTAGCCAGTCTGCAATTCACGCGCAATGAAGTGCAACATTCTATTTCCCAGCTATCTGGTGGACAAAAAGCTAAATTACTGCTTCTAAAAATGGTATTAGATCAAGCAAATGTCTTGTTGCTAGATGAGCCGACACGCAACTTTTCTCCCACTTCTCAGCCACAAGTACGAAAACTTTTTACAGACTATAACGGCGCTATCATTACCGTTTCACATGACCGCACCTTTCTCAAAAAAGTTTGTCAGAAAATCTATCGCTTGACTGAAACAGGACTAGAGCCAGTCCGCAAAGAACAGCTATAAGTTTGTTCTCCTAGTCGATCTTAAACAGCCAAGTTCCCTTGAGCTGTCTGCATTTGGTAATAAACGCCTTGTGCTTGCATCAGCTCTTGATGACTGCCATGTTCCACAATATCTCCGTCAACCAACACTAAAATGATATCTGCATTCTGAATGGTAGACAAGCGATGAGCAATGATAAAACTGGTTCTTCCTACCATGAGCTTATTTAAAGCCTCTTGAATGAGCACTTCAGTCCGCGTATCAATAGAGGATGTTGCCTCATCCAAAATCAGGATTTTAGGAATCGCTAGAAAAACACGCGCAATGGTCAATAACTGCCGTTGTCCTTGTGACAAAGAATCTCCTGCATCTGCTAGATAAGTATCGTAGCCATGTGGCAATTGCTGAATAAAGAAATGAGCATTAGCAGCTTTAGCTGCTGCAATTACTTCTTCTCGGCTAGCCTCTGGTCGCCCAAAAGCAATATTTTCATGAATTGTCCCCGTCTTCAGCCATGTTTCTTGTAAAACCATACCAAACTGCTGGCGAAATGAAACTCTGGTGTAATCTGTAATATCTCTGTCGTCTAACTTAATCTTACCCGCATCTACATTATAAAAACGCATGAGGAGATTGATTAAAGTCGATTTCCCAGCACCAGTTGGTCCGACAATAGCAACTTTGCTTCCTGCTGGAACGGTCATGTTTAAATCGTGAATCAAAGGTTTATCTTTTTCATAACCAAAACGGACGTGCTCAAAATGAATCGCACCCCGTACTGCTTCACTCGTGAGTTCTTCTTTTCCAGTTTCTACAACTTTTTTTTCATCTAAAATCATGTACAAGCGCTCTGCACAAGCAAGGGCACTTTGTAATTCAGCCATAACAGACGAAATATCGTTGAATGGCTTGGTGTATTGGTTGACATAATTTAAGAATGTCACTAATTGGCCAACTGTGAAACTAGAGCCATTGATGATACGAACTGCACCAAATCCAACAACAATGGCATAAATAAGAGCATTCACGAAGCGAGTCGCTGGATTGACAGTAGAGGAATAAAAAATAGCATCCTGAGAATAGTCCGCATAGCTCTCATTGCCCTTTGTAAAATCCGTAATGAATTGCTCTTGGGCATTGAAACTGTGAATCAAACTTTCTTGAGACAAACTTTCTTCAATGAGCTGCGTCTGCAGCCCCCGAGCTGTTGTTTGTTTTTGAAACAGCTTGTAACTTTTACGGGCAATAAAACGCGCAATCAGCATAGATAAGGGAGTTAAAAGCAAGACTAATATCATCATGAAAAAGTCAATCCTTGCCATTGTCACAATCGTTACAAAAATAGTCAACACGCCTACAAAAAACTGATTGAAGACCATGAGCAGACCATTATTTAACTGCTCCACATCCGTCGTCAATCGACTCACTAAATCACCACTCCCTTGACGATCAAGATAAGCCAAGGGAAGTCGATGAATTTTTTGAATGACTGCATCCCGAAGTTTCTGACTATAACTATAAATCAACTGATTATAGATTAAAGGATTGAGCCATTGAATCGCTGTATTGGCAACAATCACCATACCCATTTTCGAGAGAATTGGAAGCAAATGCTGACTTGCATCAGGAAGTAAAACACTATCAACTGCATTCCCAATCAAAATTGGCAAATAAATGGTCAAAGCAACCTGAACAATTGTTCCAATTGTAGCTAGTAGGAAAAGCCAGCGCTGTTGCAACAAATCACTTGCAAGGCGTTTCAGACCACTTTTAGAATACCTCGTTTTCATGCTTTTCCTCCTTACTATGTTGTGAGAGATGAATTTCTCGATAAATAGCGCTCGTTTGAAGCAAATCTTCATGTTTGCCAAGAGCGACCTGCCGACCCTTGTCCAAGACAAGTATCTGATCAGCTGCACGCAAGCTATTGGTTCGCTGTGAAATTAAAATCAAACTTGTGTTCTTTAACTGCTCTTTAATCGCTTGCAATAGTTTAGCTTCTGTTAAATAATCAAGTGCCGAAGTGGAATCATCCAGCACCAGAAAAGGTGCTTTTTGTAAAATAGCGCGCGCAATCGTCAACCGTTGGCGTTGACCACCGGAAAAATTCCGACCAAAAGCTTCTACTACTGCATCTAGCTGACCTTCTTTTTCCTGTACAAAGTCACTAGCCTGCGCAATATCAAGAGCCCACCAAAGTTGTTCATCCGTCACCTTGTCTTCCAAACCCAGCAATAAATTTGAGCGAATCGTTCCGCGGAACAATTCTGCTTTTTGTGGCACCAAACTCATCCAAGTGCGCCATTCTTTAAGATTTCGAGGGCTTCGACCATTTTTGAAAATAGCCAACTGACCAGTATCAATCGTATACAAATGCGCTAAGAGCTGCACCAAGGTTGATTTTCCTGAGCCTGTTCCACCAATCACTCCCAAAGTCTGACCAGATAGTACGTCAAACGAAATATTTTCCAAAGCTGGACTAGCAGCTTGTGGATAGGTAAAGGTAACATTTTCGGCAGAAATAGATTGAGCACCAACAGAATGCCGTATTGACAGTTCTGCTAGTACATCTTCCTCTTCCTGTTCAAAAACCTCTTGGATTCGTCCAGCGCTGATGTAACTTTGGTTCAAAGAAGTGACGAGCATAGCTAATTTCAACAGTTCTATCAAAATTTGCAAAAGGTAATTGACTAAAGCGACTAATTCCCCTTGCGTCAGCAAATCCTGTCCAATAGCTAGATTCCCATGCCAAATAACCATGACCAACGTACTATTTACCACTAAAAAAGTCAACGGGCTAATCAAGCTAGACCAAACTCCTGTTTTTATCTGCCAGGTCTTATAAATTTCATTGGTATCTCTAAACTCATGAATTTCTTTATTTGTTTGCCCAAAGGCACGGATAACACGCATACCTTGCAGTTGCTGGCGTGTCATATTGACAATTTTATCTGTAATCTGCCGAATTTTAGCGTAAAGCGGATTCACCAAGCGTGACATGATATAGATAATGCCCGTTAGGATGACAACCATGAGTAAGAACCACAGTGTAATACTTGGACTAATCAAAAATGCCATGATTATTGAGCCAAAAACAATAATCGGCGCGCGCAAAAAAAGACGAAGAAATTGATTGATACCAGTCTGAATTTGATAAGTATCACTTGTCAAACGAGTGACCAGACTAGATGTCGTCAAGTTATCTCGACTAGCTTTTGGCAAACGCATAATCTTTTGATATAAATCTTTGGTTAATTGACGTGTAAATCCTACCGCTGCTTTTGAAGAATAATATTGAGCAATAACCGCCACAACAACACCAAATGATGCTAGGACAACCAACAAAAAGACCATGGTATAAAGATGCGCACTATCTTTTTTAGGGATTGTTTGGTCAACAATTGTTGCAATCAAAATTGGCACCAATAGCTCAAAACTAGCTTCTAACAATTTAAAAAGCGGTCCTAACAAGGATTCCTTGATATAACCTTTAAAATATTTCAATAAATCTTTCATGAAATCTCTTTTCCTACACAAAACTAGTTCTATTTTATCATAATCTAGCCTTCTCTGTGATTTGTTAGCGGATACAATTATTTTTATAGGAGAATTTTTGTTAGATGAATTCCAGATAAAAAGGAGAAGAACGATGTCGCTCTCTCCTACTAAATTTCTTTCAAATAAAATATTATTGATGACGATTTGCCCAAGCGACATCCAAATCTAACACTTCCTGTGTTGTGTATTGTTGGCGATAAGGATTGTAGACTTTGTTAGTTGTTGCAACATTGGTTGCTTGCACATTTGGTACATCGTATTGTGTCAAATTATATTGTTGAATCAAATTATTCAACTTAACATTATAGCTTGTATCCGTTGCATAGATACCTGTTAAAGCAGCAGTCGCATTCATATAGCTAGTCGTATTACTCTTCCAAGCATAAGTGTAGCGGCTATGTTTTAAAATCGCCACATAGTCTTGTAAAGATTCAACATAACTTGGATAGGATCTAAATTCTGCATTGACATTATAACTATTTCCTTGTCCATCATCTTCTAGTGTAGGCATTGTGGCTGACTGACCAGCATACTGTCCTTTGATGCCAAACAAATTATGATGAGGAGCGGCTGATAAAGCAGAACGTCCAGAATTGCTTTCCAGAATTGCTTGTGCAATCATAACCGAAGCATACAAATCATTCTCTTGTCCTAATTGACGAGCCGTTTCACCAATTTGTGAAATGAACACCTCTGTTTGAGTTAACGGACGTTGGTAAGTCTCATCATTGGCACTAGCTGGGTGAACTTGCTTGGACAAAACTGCACTAACCAATAAAGCGGCGACCGCCAAAGCTAGAACTGTTAAAATTCTTTTTTTCAATTTTTTCTTTCTCATAGCTTATTCTCCAGTATAATATATTTTGATTATAACATAAAATTCCCAGCTCTTAGTTACAATTTGGTGACAGATTCATTATAAAAAACCGAGAAAATGATTCTCAGTCTTTCTTCAACTCTAAATTTTTTCCAAAATCGCATCCCAAGCTGCATCTAAACCATCTTTATTGACAGATGAAAAAACAATAAAATCATCATTTTTATCAAAATCTAACTTTTTCTTAATGATTGATTCATGCTTGTTCCATTTACCGCGTGGAATTTTGTCAGCTTTCGTGGCTACGACAATGACTGGTATTTCATAATATTTGAGAAATTCGTACATTTGTACATCGTCTGCACTTGGCTCATGCCGAAAATCCACTAGACTGACAACTGCTCTGAGATTTTCCCTGCTCGTCAGATATTCCTCGATCATCTTGCCCCACTTCGCTCGTTCTGTCTTAGAAACTTTAGCATAGCCATATCCTGGGACATCCACAAAACGAAGTTTGTCATCAATATTGAAGAAATTCAGTAATTGCGTTTTTCCTGGCTTGCCAGAAGTTCGAGCTAGATTTTTTCGATTTAACAATGTATTGATAAAGGAAGATTTACCAACATTTGATCGTCCAGCAAGGGCAATATCAGGAATCTCGTCTTGCGGATAATGAGATTTATTTGCTGCACTTAGCAAAATTTCTGCATTGTGTGTGTTAATTTCCATTGCACACCTCTTTATGCTGTTTCTAAAATCGGCTTATCCGTTCCGTCAACTGCTTCCTTGGTAATCCTTACCAGCTTCACATTTTCTTGACTTGGAACTTCAAACATGACATCTATCATAGTTTCCTCGATGATTGAACGTAATCCGCGCGCACCTGTCTTACGTTCAATGGCTTTGTTGGCAATCTCTTGGAGAGCATCATCATCAAACTCCAATTTGACATCATCATAAGAAAGAAGAGTCTGATATTGCTTCACTAAAGCATTCTTTGGTTCGCGAAGGATTCGCACCAAATCATCAACTGTTAAAGGCTCAAGCGCTGCAAACACAGGTAAACGACCAATCAATTCAGGAATCAAGCCAAATTTTTGAATATCTTCAGAGATGATTTCTTGCATATAAGAACCAGTTTCATCAATGGCCTTGTTGTTTTGACCAAAACCGATAATTTTTTCGCCTAGACGTTGTTTGACAATTTCTTCAATACCGTCAAATGCACCACCAACGATAAAGAGAATATTTTTCGTATCTACTTGAATCATCTCTTGTTGAGGGTGCTTGCGGCCGCCTTGCGGAGGTACGCTGGCTACAGTTCCTTCAATAATTTTGAGGAGCGCTTGCTGAACACCTTCACCAGACACATCACGAGTAATAGAGACATTTTCGCTTTTCTTCGCAATTTTATCAATCTCATCTACATAGATGATACCACGTTCAGCACGCTCAATATTGAAATCTGCTGCTTGCAAGAGTTTCAAGAGAATATTTTCAACATCTTCTCCGACATACCCAGCTTCTGTCAAAGCTGTCGCATCTGCAATCGCAAAAGGAACATTCAGACTTTTTGCTAAAGTTTGAGCGAGGAAGGTCTTGCCAGAACCAGTTGGACCAATCATAAGGATATTGGATTTCTGCAATTCGACATCTTCCTCATCTTCACGATTATCATGAAAATTGATGCGTTTATAGTGATTGTAGACAGCCACAGCCAAAGCACGCTTAGCACGGTCTTGTCCAATCACATAGTGATTCAAAATATTGAGTAGTTCTTGTGGTTTTGGCACTTCTGACAAGTCTGCTAGCACTTCTTCTGCTAGTTCCTCTCTGATGATTTCTTGTGCTAATTCCACACATTCATTACAAATAAAGGCATTATTTCCTGCGATGATCTTTTGCACTTCTTCTTGGCTTTTACCACAAAAAGAACAATAAACCATCATTTCGTTCGTACGATTTGTAGGCATTTTTCACTCCAATTCTATTCGTTGTTTATTCTTTTTTCTCATTTAAATAAGGTCATATAAAAAGCATGAATACTATTCACTAAATTTGTAAAAGCATTCAGCCAAAAGAGCACTGACAATCCATACCGTTTTTTACGAAAAGCTTGCGTTGCCGCCATAACACAAACGATACATAAAAGAGCCGTAAAAAATCCGAAAATACTACGTTCCATTACGACTCCTTTCTCTGAAAGGTTGTGACAGTAAAGTCATACTCATTCTTTTCATCTTTGGCATGAAACTGATGAGACAACTCCTGAAATTTCGTCATATCAAAATCTTTCGGAAAATAAGTATCACCTTGTAAACGAGCATGAATATGGGTAATAACTAATTCATCTATTAAGGGCTCGAACGCAGAAAAAATCTGACCACCGCCGATAATATAAAGAGTTTTTTCCTGAGTCTCATACCATTTCATAACCGAGTCAACATCATGAAACACCAGAACTCGCTCATTCTCTGCCTGATAGGATTTGTCTCTCGTCAAAATAATTGTCGTGCGATTGGGCAATACCCTGCGGTTCATCCCATCAAAAGTCACTCGCCCCATTAAAATAGCCTGCCCAGTTGTCATTTCTTTAAAATGCTTGAGATCAGCTGGTAAATGCCAGGGCAATGTGTTGTTTCGCCCAATCAAGCCATTCTCATCTTGCGCCCAAATAGCTACAATTTTCTTTATCATTTCCTCATCCTTTGAATTGATATTTCTATTTTATCAAATTTCACAAAAAAAGGCTGACTTTAACTATCAAATCAACACTAATTTATATCGCACAAGAAATCCATTCTTTTATGATGTCTAGTGAAAATAGTTAGATACAGCCCTTTATTTTTTAGATTTTGAAAATCTGAAAATTACTTCATTCTCAAATCGCTAAATCAAATTTCAACTGCGGCTTAACAGGGTCATAATTGATCAATTCAAAATCGTCTGCTTTAATATCAAAAAAGTTGGTTCCGTCTGGAACATTTAAAACCAAGCGTGGCGTACAGTTAGTTGGTTCACGTCGAAGTAATTCTTTAGCCTGTTCAAATTGATTATCATAAATGTGCAAATTATTGACAAAATAAAAGAATTTACCAACTTTCCAGTCAAAATGCTTAGCAATCATCATTTGCAATGCTACATACTGCATGGCATTGATGTGATGAGCTACTAGCATATCATTTGAGCGTTGTGTCAGAGTTGCATCCAGATAAATGTCACCGTCTACACGGCGTACATCAAACATGGTCTGAAAAGCACACGGTAGTAGACCTTCTGTTTCTTCAAATGCTTCATAATCCCAAAGCGAGATAATATTTCGTCGATTCCAAGGATTGATTTCTAGCTGTTTCAAGATTTTATTGATAATATCATGTTTCTTAACAACAGCGCCATAGCGCAAGCCAATCGTTCGAGTATCTCCTACTTCCCAATCATTCCAATAATGAACATTGTACTTTTCTTCTAAAATATCTAAGCTATTGGATTGGTCTTGGTAAATCCAGAGCACCTCTTTGATAGCTGACTTAATAGCAATCGGCCGAAGCGTTGTAATAGGAAATTCTCCCTTGCTCAAGTCGTATTCAGCAAAAGAACCTGTAATATACTTAGAGTTAGCCACTTTCCCGTTTTTATAACGAGGGCGTGCATTTTCAGAAAAAACACCTTCATCTAAAATTTTTCGAATATTTTCTTTAAAAATAGTATCTGCTTTTGTCATGATTTCCCTTTTCTAATATTGCTTTTTCTAGTATAACACAAAATAAAAATCTCCTACAAGTTAAAACCTCGCAGGAGAAAACATGCTTCAATATCGAATTTTTTGAGCTCCATAAATCGAATGCTGACGATGTAGAGAAAATGCCACCACACACACTATGAAAAAATAGGGGAAATTAGTAAAGCCAAATACTTCACAGCCAATTAAAATCGGGCCTAAGAAAGTAGAGGTCGCACTTCCAAAAACAGCAGCATAACCTAGTGCAGCAACCAAACCAACTGGAAGTCCAAATAGACCTGCTAGCAACACACCTAAGCTTGTACCAATTGCAAAAAGCGGTGTCACTTCTCCACCTTGAAAGCCAGCTGCCAAAGTCAAAACTGTTAGAAGTAACTTGAAGAGCCAATCATATACATAGACGGGCTGACCAGCAAAACTAGCTGCAATCAAATTTGTTCCAAGCCCTGAGTAGCGACCTTTATCTAACAGCAGAAAGACGATACTTAAAAATATTCCCATAACGACAATCCGTTTGTAGGGATTTGGAAAAGTAATTGCTGCTTTCTTTTTGCTCCATGAGAGAGCATAAGCAAATACATTGCCGCAAAGTCCAAATAGAACTCCAAGAAACACTAATTTGATAAGAAGCGTCGGTGACAATACCAGATGCACAGAAATTGGCTGTACAAACTTCTCAAGCCCTAACGCATGCGATGTCCAAGAAGCAACGAAAGAAGCAATCATTGCAGGATACAGAGCCGTCAGTTGCATGGTTCCTACAACCAAGACTTCCATTGCAAACAAAATTGCCGCCAGCGGTGTTTGAAACAGTCCAGCAAAACCAGCAGCCATCCCTGTGACTAAAAAGATTTTTGAAGTGTTGGGGATAGAAAATTTCTTGCCAAACCAATGAGAAACTGTTGCTCCTAATTGTACTGCTACTCCTTCTCGACCAGCTGAGCCACCAAAAAGGTGCGTCATCCAAGTTGTCAATATAACCAAAGGGATCAGGCGCTTTGGGATATGATTCTCTACACCATGTCCTACATCAAAAATCAAGGTCATCCCTTTACTACTTTTTCCGCCGTATTTTTGATAAAGAAATACAATCGCTAATCCTGCTAAAGCTAAAAAAGGAATCAAGTAAAAAGGATGCATTGACCGAACTTCGCTTAAAAATATGAGAGTTCGTCCAAATATCGTATCAGTAACTCCGATCACTAATCCTATCAGAATGGACAATATGGTAATAGCTACCACTCGCTTTCCACTATTGATCAGCTCTATGTCACGTGCATTTTTCATTTGAATTTCCTTTGTTATTTGATGTGTTGGTCTTGATAAGCACGCGAATGTTTCAAAATATCAGAAAAAGTCTGAACAATGCTTTCTTCGTACTGTTTTTCATGTACACTATTTGCAACTTTCTCTAAAATTACTTGTTCTCGCTGAGTGTCTAATACAGCTTTTCCAGTCTGACGTTTATAGAGAGCAACTTGACTCACCAAAGCCATTCTTTTTTCTAGTAAGGCAATCAAATCTGCATCTATTTGATCAATTTCTTTTCTAATTTCTACTAAATCCATGATTTCCTCCTAATTGCTTTCTATCTTAACAAAATTTTTCACAATATGCTAGTAATCGTCAGGTTTTGAATCTCAAGTCCTAATTTTCTCAATTTTAGCAGAAAAATAACACTCAAATTGAGAAAAGTTCAAATAAAGCCTATTCTTTCAGCTCTAAAACGAAAAGTTAATGTGAGAGTCGTTTTTATACAGATAAAGATCTATTGGGATTACAAGTGCTATAACTTCATAGGAAAGTGTGGGGGCAAATTTGACACAAGATTGTTTCTTATGATGAATAATTGACTAAAATATAATAAAAAGTTGATGTAAAGCCAAAAAAAGAAGTACACATTAGTAGAACTTCTGATTTTTAATTTGAGAACCTTTCTATATATTATATTCTCAGTTTGCATTTTTATGAGAGTGATGATGATAGAATTATGAGAATATATCTCAGGTTTTACCTATTTAAAATTTTTTTAATTATTTGAATAGTTTTATGTTTAAACGGGGAAGGATAATATCTAAAAGTTCCCATTTTTCTTAGGACATAACCATTGAAATTTTGTTTAAAACGAAGTACACTGTCAGAACCATCAAAATGACCAGTAATACCCAAAAGGTTGTAACAGGGAATACCTCGCTTGATTGATTCTCGCATTACATAATCTTGCAAAAGAGCAGGTGCGTAGAATTTGTTAAATTCAGGATAGGATCCAGAAAAGAGATAGACCGTTTCTTGGGGAGTGTATATAAAAAGACTGCTAGCTAATATTGTACTTTCGTCTCCATGCTTTTTTAATAGTTGGTATGCTTCGTTTTTTCGTATTTCAAACGTTTCAAATTGACTAGATAGTTCTCGAATTTGATTCAGTTTTTTTCAGAGGAATGGTTGTTTTCTTCAAGATAATCTTGTAGTAATTTAATCTTTTTGGATAATTCATCCTGATTACTTTGCAGACGCTCCAAATAATTTTTGAAATTTATGCTAGCTATGATAAATTCTGCATTGTTTCCAAAGCTATCATAAAATTTTTCATAATAATCTAAAGTCTTATCATTATAGTTGCGACGTTCAGAAGTTGATGAAGTAATCTGCTTAAATTTATAAAGCTCATTACGTTTAAGTTTATGCAGTTCTATACCAAATGTTTTAGCTTTTTTACTAATGATTTTCTTTGTTTAGTAAAAGATTTTAACAACGTTTCTTCTGTTAAGTCATTTAGGTCTTTTACAAAATGCCAATCACCTTCACCTCCAGGATAGTCCTTTTGTAAGCCATCAAATTGGTAATTCAGGTTGGTGAGCATAGATACAAGTTCCTTCTTTTCTGTACTAATAGGCTCACCTTTACTATTGAAGACTTGATAAATATCATAAGGTTTTACAACCAGCTCCATAGCCTTTAACTTTCTTGCATAGATTTTTAATTCTTCATAAAATTTAGGTAAGAACTCATAATTAGTAACAACAGGTCCAGAGTTGATTTCTAGGTATAAACCACCCGCCATCTTTGTACTAAATAATAAGGCTGATACTTGTAATTGATTGTTAGTAAAGAAGCCAATGAACTCAACATTATACCCTCTTTTTTCAATAGAATAGACATTTCTACGGATGGAATAAAGGATTTCCATTTTACCTTTTGATAATGTTGTTTAAATATTTCTTTAGTAATCATTTCTAAAGGCATTGTTCTGTACTCCTTGAGCTTTTGTAGTTTAATAAACAAAGCTGGTGAAGCTAAAGAATAAAATTATTTCTTATTTGAAAACGTTTTTATTTCTAATTATCTTGTCATTATAAATTTAATGATGTCAAAATATTTGCTTTTAAATTTAAAAATTATGAAACTTTTCATTTACTAAAATCTTGTATTTATTATAAATATCATATTTTTAGCTTAGTTTCAAGCAATTTATTTTTCGGAAAGAAAAAAGTCTGAAGAAAATTATTCAAAAAGAATGGTTTTCTTCAAACAGAATCTATTTTCAAGTATTAAGAAGACAATTTCCTACGCGAGGATAGGGACATAACCCCATAAAATAAGAAACCTGCTAACAAATAGCCGATAAAAATTTTAAGTGACCATTGCAGTACATACGGCCAACCGTATTTTGGAATATTTAAGAAAAAATAAGCAAAAGGACTATCTTTTGCACCTGGAATAGACCATTTGATAATTAGGCCATTAAATAGAGCAAAAGCCAAATAAATCAAAGGCACACTCGTCCAAGCAATCGGGTCAAACCAACGATATTGTGAGCGTTTATCAAACAACAAGGTATCTGCTAAAAACCATAGTGGCACAATGTAATGACAAAGGAAATTTTCAAGTCGATAAAAATCAGTTGCGAGCGGTGCCAACATAAAATGATAAATGACGCATGTAATCATAATACACATGGTCACTCCGCCTTTTAGCCGAAACAGCGACTGCGTTTGCCAACGATGTTCAGAACGCGCCATTAGATAGAGCAAATAGGCCGTAAAAACTGTGACAATCATGTTAGATAAAACTGTGTAGTACATCAGCATTCCTAAGCCACCATGCTTTGTGATTTCAAGGTAGACTCCTATAAACCCTAACATAAACAATATCATGCGGCTATAAAAAATCACATTTCGCTTCATCATCAACCTCAGATTTTCTTGACAAACTCTGATTTGAGCTTCATCGCACCAAAACCATCAATCTTGCAGTCAATATTGTGGTCTCCTTCTACAATCCGAATATTTTTCACGCGCGTCCCTTGTTTCAAATCCTTTGGAGCACCTTTGACCTTTAAATCTTTGATGAGAGTGACGGTATCTCCGTCCGCAAGCTGATTCCCATTTACATCAATTGCTCTGATACGATCATCTTCTTCAACGACTTCTGCCGGATTCCATTCGTATGCACATTCAGGGCAAACTAACAGCAAACCGTCTTCGTAAACATATTCTGAGTTGCATTTTGGACAATTTGGTAATTGATTCATACTTCTCCTTCACTAATCTCTAGACATCACACCTAGAATTTATCATGCTTTTCCATTTTACTATAAAATAAAAAATTTGACAAATGAGATAAAATGAATAATTTTTAAAAGACTTTTTGGCTTAATACTTAATAAAAATTACAAGATTTAACGTCCTTCACTTCTATCTGCTAATACCTTGAGCAATCAACTGCTATGTTGTTGATTAATTGCACCATACACTTTGCAGTTAGAGATTTTTACAAAGATAAAGAATCATTTGATTTTCTCTTATAGATTTTTCTAATGTCACAAAATACTTCAAGCATTGGAAACCATCTATGTCATTTGCCTAGTTTCTGAGTGCGTTTATAAGATGCAGCAACGGCTTTGATAATGTTTCCTCTGAAAGCATCTGCTTCAAGACTCGCTACTCCCGCAATCGTTGAGCCTGCTGGGCTACAAACCTGATCTTTGAGAACCGCAGGATGTTGGCCACTTTCTTTGACTAATACCGCTGAACCTAAAAGGGTTTGATTCGCTAATTGCAAAGCCAAATCTCGTGGTAAGCCAGTTTGTACCCCTGCATCAGCCAGTGCTTCCAAAAAGAGATAAACAAACGCAGGACCACATCCAGCCACAGCAGTTGCCGCATCTAACTGCTGCTCCTTTAAATGAACCAACAAACCGGCAAGATCCAATAGTTCACACAACAAGTGTTCATCCTGCTCTGTTGCTTCATCTGATAAAGCATAGCTGATAACACCAGCACCAACTGCAACAGGCGTATTGGGCATTATCCGGATTAACCGATGTTGTGTAGGAACGAGAGCTTCTAACTGCTGCAAGGTCAAGCCGGCAGCCATAGAAATGAGTAAAACAGAGCTGCGCTTTTCCAAAATAACCTGGTATTCTTGTAACAAATCCGCAAATTGATTGGGTTTCACACCCAAGAAAATAACATTTGCTTGCTCAAAGATGACTTCGTTCGTGACAGGTTCGCCACCCACTTCATTCGCAATCTGCTTTGCTTTTTCTGAGCTTCGATTTGCGAGCAGGATTTGATGTTTTTTTTGCCTAGCCACTACACGTGCTAAACCGCCACCCATATTTCCTAAGCCGATAAATCCAATTTTCATGTTTTTACTCCCTAATTTGTCCTGAACCTTGCACAACATATTTATAACTCGTTAATTCTTTTAAGCCCATCGGACCGCGTGCGTGTAATTTCTGAGTAGAAATCCCCATTTCACAGCCTAAACCAAATTCTCCACCGTCTGTGAAACGTGTGGAGGCATTGACATAGACTGCTGCACTATCAACCTGCTCTGTAAAAATCGCTGCGCTGGTGGCATTGTTGGTAATAATGGCATCTGAATGATGTGTGCTGTGTTGCTCAATATGTGTGATAGCTTCTTCCAAAGAATCCACTACCTTTACAGCCATGATGTAATCTGAAAATTCGCTATCAAAGTCGCTAGGCTCTGCTATTTCCCCTGAGATGAAAGAGCGAGCTGTTTCATCCAATCGAAGTTGAACAGGTACTACCCCACGCGCTTTACGAACAGTTACTAAGCGTTCTTCTAATGTTGGGAGAAACTGGAAAGCAATTTCTTTATGAACCAAACAGACTTCCATTGCATTGCAGACCGAAGGACGACTGGTTTTGGCATTGTTGATAATCTCTAGTGCCATTTCTTGGTCAGCGTCCTTATCAACATAGATATGAACAATCCCCGTACCAGTCTCAATCACAGGAACAGTCGCATTTTCAACGACAGCTTGAATCAGCCCCGCACCCCCACGAGGAATTAGCAAGTCCAAATATCCTTTTGCTTTCATCAAGATTTGAGCACTTTCACGACTGGTATCTGACACCAACTGCAAGCAATCATCTGAAATCGCGGTCTGACGAAGTGCCGCCTTTAGCGCGGAAACAATGGCAGCTGCTGTTTTGTGTGCCTCTTTTCCACTACGAAGGATAACTGCATTTCCGCTCTTAATGGCTAATGCGGCTGCATCAGATGTCACATTTGGACGACTTTCATAGATAATTCCAATCACTCCAAGAGCTACCCGCTTTTTAGTGATTTCTAGTCCATTTTCCAAATGAGAGACTTCTAAGATGTCTCCAACGGGGTCTGTCAACGCAATCACTTGACGAATGCCAGCTGCCATGTCTTTGATGCGATTGGCATCTAAATACAGACGATCCAACATGACCTCAGAAATATGACCTCTTGCTGCTGTCATATCTTCCGCATTGGCCATCAAAATTGCGTCCGTAGCTGCTTCTAAATAATCAGCCATCAAAGACAGAGCTTTATTTTTCTCAGTTGTTGAAGCTGTGTTAATTGATTTTTTTGCTTGCTTGATTTTCTCTAGTAAGCCTTGTGTACTATTCATATCCTACTTCCTCTTAAAATTCTGACAATAATAATTCCAATTCAGGCGTTAGTGAAATCCAATTGTCTCGGTGAATTACCACTCCCTTTGGTTTATTGGCTTTCAGCATATCTTGTAAAGCTGACTGCCCAAAACGAACACGTCCTTTTCCTAAAATGCGCTCTGTGTCCTTTTCATAGACGGTCACAATATCATCATAAGAAAAGTGTCCTGACATTTTTGAAATTCCTGAAACAAGTAAGCTCTTGCCTTGCTCACTCAATGCTGTGCTTGCTCCTCTATCCACCCAGATAGAGCCTTGACTAGTAGCGTAAAAAGCCAACCATTGTTTTTGCGTTTTCATATTTTTGGCTGAAGCAGTAAAAAATGTGCCATTTCCCTGATTTTCTGCGGCTTCGATGAGGGGTTGCTCTTTCAAAGAAGAGCAAATGTAAACAGGAACCCCTGCCATAGTGGCAATCGTTGCTGCTTTTAGCTTGGTCAGCATACCACCTGTTCCATTAGAAGAGCCTGCTCCACCTGCCATTTCAAGCAAATCTGTCGTAATCTCCTCTACCAAATCAAGGCGCTTGGCATCAGGATTATTGACTGGATTTGCCGTATAAAGCCCGTCAACATCCGTTAATAAAACTAACAAATCCGCTTGCACCATAGACGCAACTTGAGCGCTCAACGTATCATTGTCACCGACTTTCAACTCAGCAATGGAAACCGTATCATTTTCATTGATAATCGGAATGGCTCCTCTGTTAAGCAAGACAGAAATCGCTTGATGTGCATTTTTATAGCGTCGTTTATCCGCAAAATCATCTTGTGTTAGTAAAATTTGAGCCGAGACAATCTTTTTCAATAGCAGATTCGTCGTGTATTCTTCTAGCAACAAGCCCTGACCTACCGCTGCGGACGCTTGCTTGTCTGCAATTTTTGTCGGGCGTTTCTTAAAGCCCAAAGATGAGAAACCCGCTGCTATTGCTCCTGATGAGACTAAAATCACTTCGTGCCCTGCTTCATGTAGCATGGCTAACTGCTGAGTAATCACTCTCACTTTCGCTCTCGATAAACTTCCATCCTCATTTGTTAAAGAACTGGTACCGACTTTACATACAATTCGTCTATATTTCATAACCCTCTCCAAAGCTGATATATTGCATTATTATACCAAAATTTCGAGCAAAATAAAAAAGAAATGAAGCAGAAAGAGATATTCTCTCACTCCATTCCTTTTCGCAACTTCTCTAGTGTTTCTTGGAAAATAGCTGGCGCTTCTGCTGTAAATTCCATGACTTCTCCCGTCTTAGGATGAGTAAATCCAAGTGTTCTGGCATGTAAGAATTGTCCATGCCCTTTTAGCGTTTTCCGCGGCCCGTACACTTCGTCACCCGCTACTGGATGACCAATATAAGCCATGTGCACACGAATTTGATGCGTACGCCCTGTTTCCAGCTGCAATTCTACCAGCGTATAATTGCCAAAACGTTCTAAAACATGGAAACGTGTAACAGCTGGCTTTCCTTTTGCCGTTACAGCTTGTTTTTTTCTATCTTTTTCACTGCGTCCAATCGGTGCTTCAATAACACCTCTGTCATTCGGCAGATTACCATGTACAATCGCCCAATACTTCCGCAGGGATTTTTTATCTTTTAATTCCTCAGCGAGCTTGATATGCGCATCATCGTTCTTGGCAATCATCAGCAATCCTGATGTATCCTTATCAATCCGATGGACAATTCCGGGGCGCAAAACACCATTGATACCGGACAAATCCTTGATGTGGTACATCAGCGCATTGACCAGCGTTCCGCTCGTATGCCCTGCACTGGGATGCACCACCATACCTTGAGCCTTGTTCACCACTGCAACATCTTCATCCTGATAAACAATATCTAGCGGCAGATTTTCTGCAACATATTCTAGTGCTTCTGGTTCGGGCAATTCATAAGTAATCACGTCGCCTACCTTGACAGCATACTTGGCTTTCTTCACTTGTCCGTTGACTAAGATTTGTCCATTTTTGATTTGTTCATTGGCATGACTTCGGGATAATGGTGTCAAATCAGCAACCGCCTTGTCCAACCGTACACCGCCAATCTCTACTTTAACTTGCATTGCCCTCTTCCTTTAACATCATCACTATCAGCACAAGCACACCAATCGTCAGATAACTATCCGCAACATTAAAAATTGCAAAATTGATAAAATCGAGCTGAAACATATCCACAACAAAACCTTGGCGCATGCGGTCAATAAAATTTCCAATTCCACCTGCAATAATTAAACTCAAAGCAGACAGCAGCCAGACAGAACCTTTGATGTGCTTGCTCAAATACCAGATAGCAGCGCCAATCACCACTAAAGTAATTACCGCAAACAACCATTGCTGGTTCTCCAGAATTGAAAATGCCGCTCCTGTATTTCGCAAATAGGTCAAACTCAAAATCTTTGGAATGAAAGGCTTTACTTCGCCTAATTGAATGTTTTTGACAATTTCAAACTTGACCCATTGATCCAGCGCAATCAAGGCTACAATCACAATTGGCACCATCACTTTTCGTTTCATTTTTTACCTCTTTTTGCAAAATATTCTTCCATCACAGCAACAAAAGCTGCACCGACCGGCGAAAGCTCTACTTCTTCGCGTTTGACATAAACCATACGGTTTTCCAAATTGTCTTTTAACCGAATCACCGTAATGCCGTTTACGCTATTGCTATCCAAAAATCCAGAGCCTGTCGCATAAGCATCTGTCCGCTCTAAAATACCATTTAAAGTGGCACGGTCCGTCACATTAAACATCTGAGAACTGGCACTAGTATCCACAAAATTCTCTGAGTAATAAAGATATTCGTCCTTTTCCTGTGTAAAACGAACTGTCGGCAGATCTGCTAAATCTTCCATAGTAAGCTCCTCTTTCCCAGCTAAGGGGTGATCTGCCCGTAGATAGATATGCGTCTGAAAAGGAATCAAATCTATCACTTCTAGTCCCAATTTATCAATCCGCTGCATCATTCCTTTAGTATTTTGATTGTTCAGATAGATAATGCCAATCTCGCTGTGTCCTTGTGCTACTTCGTTTAAAATCTGCACCGTAGTAGATTCAAAAATTCGGAAATTCTTATCTTTTGGATAGCGTTTGGCAAATTCCGTTATCAGAGGTGGCAAGAAATCATAGTGCTGGCTGGCAATGGAAAATTCTGCCTTTTCTTCCTCTGGATTGGCGTATTGATTTTGAAATACATCAAATCCTTTGACCAATTCTTGAGCTTTTTCGTAAAATTCCATTCCTCGACGTGTCAAAAATGTGCCGCTGCTCGTTCTACGGAATATTTTAAAACCCAATTCTTTTTCTAAATCCCGAACTGCAATGGACAAACTCGGCTGGCTGACATACATTTTCTCAGCGGCTTCACGAAAGGTGCCACTATTGGCAATGGCTACAACATAGCGCAGTTGTTGAATATTCATCCTTTTATCCTCTTTCAAGTGTTTTATCATTATACCATAAATCAAGGCATAACTAAACCTTCATACACCCATGAAATCCAGTTACTAGCAGCTTTCTGCTCAAATAGAAACTCCATTGTAAGTGACACTCTATTTCTTTCATTATACCATGAAAAGGGCGGAGCGAGAACTTTGACAAAGGGGTCCATTCAAGATATAATGTAAAAAAATAAACAGAGGACAAAGACATGGCAAACTCAAAACTTATTACACGGCTGAAACGCTCCGAAGGACAACTGCGAGGTATTCAAAAAATGATAGAGGAAGAACGCGACTGTGCAGACATTATCACCCAATTAACTGCTGTTCGCTCTAGTGTCGAGCGGGTCATTGAGTTGATGATTACCGAAAATCTTACCGACTGTCTCAATCACCCTTTGGACGATCCTGAATCTCAAAAAGAGCGACTAGAGAAAGCCGTCCAATATCTTATCAAACGAAAATAACCTCAGCAGACGACGAAAACTGCTGAGGTTTCTTTATTTGAGGTATACGACTAGTGCAATTCAAGCTATCATCTCATTTTTTAGAAAAGTGCAATGAAGCAATAAACAGAATTATCTCTAAAAAGGGTATCCGATGGGCGGACACAACAAACTACTTTTTAGGGCAGTCGTCAGCGCAGCAGACAGAGCAAATCTATTTTAGGGCAAGCCGTCAACCCAGCGGACAGAGCAAACTTGTTTCTAGGCAAGCCGTCAGCCCGGCGGACAAGGCAAACTTGTTTCTAGGCAAACCATCAGCCCGGCGGACAAAGCAAACTTGTTTCTGGGCAAACCGTCCGCCCGACGGACAGAGTGAATCGCTTTTAGGACAGACTAGTGACCCGATCGACGGAATGGACTGCTTTTGGGGGGCAGGTTGCCAACCATTGAAAGAAAAGTCCTCCTCAATATGGTATAATAAGAGTAATAAAACAAATCAAAGGAGGCAAGTAAAATGGACTTATACACAAAAGTAGAAGAAACCTTAAACAAGTTAAACATTCCATTTGAAATCGTGGAGCACGAACCAGCACTTACGACCGAGCAAGCAGACAGCTTTATCGAAGGCATTGAAGGTGTCCGCACCAAAACGATGTTTCTCACTAACAAGAAGAAAACCGCCTACTACTTGCTCATCATGGACGACAAAAAGCGCTTGGACATGGACTTATTTAAAGAACTGGTAAAAGCCAATAGAATCCGCATGGCATCCGCTGACAGTCTATTTGAAAAAATGATGTTGCCAGCAGGCGTCGTCTCTCCATTTGGATTGTTAAACAATGCCGATAAAGACATTCAAGTCTATTTTGACAAAGAAATCATGTCAGAAAAACGAATGAGTTTTCATCCCAATACCAATGAGAAAACACTCTTTTTAAACACGACAGACCTACTCAAATTCCTAGAAGCCATTGGTTACGAAGCTCATATTATTGAATTGTAATACGAATAAACCCGATTAAGATAGCACTTAATCGGGATTTCTTTTACTTTACTCTACCTCTCCGGGCCAGATATTCATACCCCCAGCCACATTGGTCACATCAAATCCTTGCGCACTTAAAAACTGACACGCAGCCGCAGAACGTGCGCCAGATTGGCAGATGACATAGTATTTCTCCTGCTGGCTGAGTTGTTTGTAGCCTTCCTCCAAACTACTCAAAGGCAGGTTCTGTGCTGTCGGAACGTGCCCTGACGCGAACTCATAAGCCTCTCGCACATCAAGAATGGATAAGGTTTCTGTCTGATATTTTTTATAAAATTCAGGCATGCTGATGCTAGTTTCCATATTCTACTCCCTCTGGTTTTACCATTTTGTACAAGGCAAAAGCGCCGTCTAGGTTCTTAACAGAAAATCCTGCTTGTTTAAGAATGCGCTCAGCAATATAGCTGCGAAGTCCGCTATGACAGCTCACGATGTAGTCCTGCGACTTGTCTAGCTCTCCTAAACGCTCACGCAGCTCATTCAATGGAATGTGAACTGTATCTACTTTCAAACGACCTTGTTGAAGCTCACTGGCCGTCCGCACATCTAGGAACTTCTTACCAGCAGCTAGTTCATCTTCCAATTCATACCACTGGATATTGTCACTCAAACCTTCTACCAAGTTTAAGGCTGCATATCCCAGCATATTGACCGGATCTTTAGCAGAGCCAAACGGTGGCGCATAGGTAAATTCCAACTCTGGCAAATCAAAAATGGTTAGATTACCTTTAATAGCCGTTGCCAAAATATCAATCCGCTTATCAACGCCTTTTTTCCCAACACCTTGTGCACCATAAATTTTGCCACTTGTTGGCTCAAAGAGGAGTTTCAAGGTCACATCAGTCGCACCCGGATAGTAGCCAGCATGATCCTTACCACTGACATGAATAACTTGATAAGGCAGGCCATTCATACGAAGAATGCGCTCGCTCAGCCCTGTTGAAGCTGCCGTCATGTCAAATGCCCGAACAATAGCTGTACCAATGCTGCCTTTATTCTTTCGAGCTACTCCAGCAATCACATCCGCAACTTGACGACCTTGACGATTGGCAGGCGAAGCCAATGAAATCAGTGCATCTTCTCCTGTAACTTCTTGCTTGACAACAATCGCATCGCCGACTGCATAAATATCAGGTTGACTGGTTTCATAACGCTCATTGACTAAGATACCGCCACGCAGTCCCAGTTCAATACCTGCCGCCTGTGCCAAAGCATTCTCCGGTTGCACCCCGACAGACAGAATGGTCACATCAGAAGCAATCTTTTGCCCATTTTCCAGCACAATGACCTTTCCCTTGTCCTCAAACCGCGTAGCAGACTGAGAAGTAATTACTTGAATGCCGTTTTTCAACAATTCAGCCTGAACAAAAGCAGCCATTTCTTCATCCAGCGGTGGCAAAACATGCGGTGCTTTCTCAACAATTGTCACATTCAAACCACGCTTACGAAGATTTTCTGCCATTTCAAGCCCAATGAATCCAGCACCAATCACCACAGCTTCTTTTGGTTCTTTCTCCAAAGCCAACATAATCTCATCTAGGTCAGGAACATTACGTAAAGTATAGGTATTTTCAGCTGTTTCCAAACCTTCAATTGGAGGCACAAAAGGCTTTGCCCCCGGAGATAAAATCAACTTATCATAACTCTCTGTAAATTCCTTTCCGTCATGCCGAACCGTCACTATATGTTGATCTGGTGAGATAGCCGTCACTTCATGGAAAGGTCGCACATCTAAACGAAAGCGTGCCTTCAAACTCTCAGGCGTTTGCACTAACAAGTCTTCCCGCTCAGCAATTTCTCCAGAAACATAGTAAGGCAGACCACAGTTCGCAAAGGAAACGAATGGCCCCTTTTCAAAAATAATAATCTCAGCGTCTTCTTTTAGCCGTCTTAAACGCGTCGCTGCAGACATTCCACCTGCAACCCCACCAACAATGATAATTTTCATTCAACTTCCTCCTTTATCACTTTTAAACAACTTTTCCGGTCCAAGCACTCATACCGCCTTGAACATTGACAACATCGTGGCCTTTTTTCTTTAGCTTTTTGGCTGCCATTTTGCTCCGCACACCGGAATGGCAAATGACATACAGTGTTTCATTTGTTGCTGGCGTGTATCTTGCGATTTCATTGAGTGGGACATTCTTTGCGCCTTTGATATGACCACGCCGATATTCAGACGGTGTTCGTACATCTAGCAGTTGAATCTTCTCTTTTAATTTTTGTTCCAATTCACTTGTAGAAATACTATCTATTTTCGTAAATAAGTGAAACATAAGCACCTCCATTTATACCCTTATGGGGTATATTAAACCATGAAGCTTTTCTTTTGTCAAGAATCTTGTTTCAATATTTTTATAAAAAAAGAAGCCCCACAAATCAACCACATTAGGTTGCTTGTGAAGCTTATCCTTTCTATCGAATGATTCAACCTTTAGATTACTTTTATATGTTTACAAAAGATTCATCAATCTTCTTTTTTTCGACGACCAATATAACCGAAAGCTGATAAAAGTAAACTTACGCCCGTCAGCGTTGCAAGCGTTGGACCAACTTGAGAATCACCTGTGCTTGGCAAGATTTCTGTTTTCGTTGGAGTTGCTTTTGTAGGAGTCGTTGGTACAACTGTCGGAGTAGTTGGCTTGTCCGGCGTTGACGGAACTACTGGAGGAGTTGGTTTATCTGGAGTTACTGGGATCGCAGTATAATAAACATCCTTAACCATATCCTCTTGAGTGACTGTTTCTGCCGAAACAGTTGCCACATCTACTGTGTAGCCTGGAATGACTGGAGATGGAACAGCGTCATAGGTTGCCTTGTCAGCTACCCAATCCGTAGTCTTCACAACATCTCCCGTTACCTTATCTTTCGTCACCGTCCGTGTCCAAGTTACTGTTTGCACATTATCGGCTGGCGTCTGGCTACCTGCTCCATGATAACGAACCGTCAAGCTCACTTTCTTGCTTTCTTGACTTTCTGCTGTGCCATGTTTCAAGTGAACTTCAAATTTTTGATAAGTTTCATTATAAATTACACCCGTACTTGGATAATTATCTGAAACAAGCTCATAGCCTTGACTTGTATAATGAGAGATCGTGTCCGCTGTTCTGTAAGAATCCGTTGTATTATAATCACCAGTTAATTCTTTCGTTTCAAGAGTTGCACCCGTTGTATCATCAATATAGCGAACTTGGGCCCTTTCTTGATTAGCTTTATAAACAACTGTTTCAACGATATCCTCACTATCACCTGTGATACCATCAACAGCTGCAACAATTGGTTTATCAGCTGTATAACCTGTAATCATTGGGGAAGTGACCGCTGCGAAAGTTCCTGTAACGGGTGACCAAGAGCCTTTAGTGGAAAGTTTTGTCACCTCATCCGTTTTCACTTCTCGAGTAAAACTCAATGAAGTACCATAACTTGATCTTGCTTCGCTACCGTTTTGATAAACATAATGAATCGTTTCCTTGACAGTTTTAATCTCACTAGATGTTGTTACTTTATGTTTTAAATGAACCACCACATTTTGGTCCACGCTGCTATCTTTATCAAACTGAGCTGGAAGATCGTCCTTAGAAACCAATTCATAGCCTTTATCTGTGTACCCTTTGACAACTTGACCATACTTCGTTTTAGCAGCTGCTGGAAGAGCTGAATCTGACTCTCCCGTCGTCAACTCTACTTGGTTTTCCAGAGTGGTGCCTGTCGTATCATCAATAACTGTATAAGTTACTTTTTGAGTTTGAATACCATAATGAACATCTTTAACAATATCTTCTTGCGTGACTTTTTCTTGCGGAACTGTTGCCACATCTACTGTATATCCTGGAATTACTGGCGATGGAATAGCATTATAATTTGCTTTATCTGCTGTCCAATCCGTTGCCTTCACAACATCGCCCGTCACCTTGTCTTTTGTCACCGTCCGTGTCCAAGTTGCTGTTTGCACATTATCGGCTGGCGTCTGGCTACCTGCTCCATGATAGCGAACCGTCAAGCTCACTTTCTTGCTTTCTTTGTTATCTGTTGTACTATGTTTCAGACGAATGACAACGTTTTGATCTTTCGTGCTATCCTTGTCAAACTTGGCTGGTAAATCATCTTTAGAGATTAACTCATAGCCTTTATCTGTATATCCTTTGACAATTTGTTCATACTTCGTTTTAGCAGTTGTTGGAAGGGCAGAATCCGAATCACCAGTCGTTAATTCTACTTGGTTTTCCAAAGTTTTTTGTGTCGTTTCATCAATGACTGTATAAGTGACTTTTTGCTTATCAGCTGTATATGTGACTTTTACAACCACATCTTTACTATCACCTATGATACCATCAACAGCTTCAACAACTGGTTTGTCAGCTGTGTAACCTGCAATTATTGGAGAAGTGACTGCCACAAAAGTACTTGTACTTGGAGACCATGCACCTTTTGTAACAGCTTTTGTTACTTCATCAGTCCTCACTTCTCTAGCAAAGTCTAGTGTAGCTTTATGACTTTCTGCTGCTTGGCTACCATCCTTATAAACATAATGAATTGTTTCAGTAACAGTTGTATTTTCCGTAGATGCTGTCACTTTATGTTTCAAGTGAACAACGACATTTTGGTCTACGCTACTATCTGTGTCAAACTGAGTAGGAAGATTGTCCTTAGATACCAATTCATAACCTTTAGCAAGATAATCATCAACGGCTTTATCATACTTCGTCTGCGCATCATCAGGAAGATTTGCACCAGAATCACCTGTTGTCAACTCTACCTTGTTCTTTAAAGTAGTGTGGGTTGTATCATCAATAATAGTGTAAGTGACTTTTTGCTTGTCGGCCTTGTATTTAACCGTAACCTTGATATCCGCCTGATTAGCAGTTACGTTTTCTGCGTCAACTTTAGCCTTATCTGGTGTATAACCATCAACAGTTGGAGAGACTACCTCTGGGAAGGTGCCAGTAGATGGTGCCCAAGCCCCTGGTGTAACATCCTTCGTCACTTCATCTGTTTTCACTTCTCTAGTGAAAGTCAAGCTAGCTTTCTTCTCTGGAGCTGCTGGTGTATTATCATCCTCGTAAACGTAGTTAATCGTTTGCGTTACAGTCTTGGTTTCTGTAGAAGTTGACACTTTATGTTTCAAGCGAATCACCACGTTTTGGTCTACGCTACTGTCAGTATCAAACTGAGCTGGCAATTCATCCTTAGAAGCCACTTCGTAACCTTGTGCTAAGTAACCCGCGACTACGGTGTCGTATTTCGTTTTCGCAGCAGCTGGAAGAGCAGCACCAGACTCGCCTGTTGTCAATTCAACTTGATTTTCCAGAGTCTGACCTGTTGTCTCATCTACAACTGTGTAAGTAACTTTTTGCGTTTGGATTGTGTAATATACATCCTTAACAATATTCTCTTGAGTAACTGCTTCAGACGGCACCGTCTCGACATCCACGCTATAACCAGGAATCATTGGAGACGGAACAGCATCATAGTTTGCCTTATCCGCTTTCCAAGCTGTGGCAGAAACTTCTGTGCCTGTGATCTTATCTTTTGTTACTGTACGCGTCCAAGTCGCTGTCTGCACCTTGTCTGCTGGTGTTTGTCCACCGGCACCGTGATAACGAACAGTCAAGTTTACAGACTTGCTTTCTTGGATATCAGTTGTACCATGCTTCAAGTGAACAACCACATTTTGATCGTGGCTACTGTCAAGGTCGAACTTAGCTGGGAGCTGCTCTTTCGAAACCAATTCATAACCTTGAGCTAGATAAGCATTCACCATTAAATCATATTTTTCTCGAGCACTGTCTGGAAGAGGAGTATCAGAGCCTCCGCTGGTAAGTACTTCCTTATCTTTCAGCGTTTTTTGGGCAGTGTCGTCAATGATGGTATAGGTTACTTTTTGCTTATCTGCTTTATAGGTAACCGTTTCTTCAATATCTGCGCTATCTCCCGTAATCTGTTCAACGGCTGCTACAGTTGCCTTATCTGGTGTATAACCATCAATCTTTGGAGAAACTACCTCTGGGAAGGTTCCGGTAGACAGGATCCAAGGACCCTTATAGACAATCTTATTAGTCACCAGATCCTTGGTGTTAATCCGATAGAACTTCAAAGTCTGAACCTTTGTATCCGCTGCCTGTGTGTTATCTTCATAAACATACTTGATGGTCTCTGTGACTGTCTTTGTTTCTAGAACTGCAGCTCCCTTATGACGTAGATGAACTTCAAAGGTTTGAAGAGTTTCATTATAGGTTACACCATTTGTTGGATAATTGTCTGAAACAAGTTCATAATTTCGATCGGTATACGTCTTAATGGTTTCAGCTGTTCGATAAGGATCAGTCTGCCCATAAAAACCATTCAGATCCTTCGTTTCAAGCGTTTCTCCTGTTGTGTCATCAATATAAGTGACCTTTGCACTAGCTGGATTAGCTTTGTAAACGACTGTCTTTTCGATATTGGAACTATCAACAGTAATGTTGTCAACTGCTGGAACTTCCGCTAAATCTGGAGTGTAACCTTTGATTGTCGGCGATGTTACGGCTGCAAAACTTGTTCCATTTTCCGCTGTCCAATCACCAGTTGTAACATTTGTAACAAGGTCAGTTGTTGCTGTTCTGGTGAATTTTAAGCTGCTAGTGTGGCCTGGAGCTGCTGGTGCACCGCCCTCGTATGTATAATGGATAGTTTCCTTAACCGTCTTTTCTTCTGCTACTGAAGTCTTTTTGTGTTTCAAATGAACTTCAAAGGTTTGAAGATTTTCATTATAGGTTACACCAGTTGCTGGATAATTATCTGAAACAAGTTCATAATTTCGATCGGTATACGTCTTAATGGTTTCAGTTGTTCGATAAGGATCAGTCTGCCCATAAAAACCATTCAAATCCTTCGTTTCAAGAACTTTTCCTCCGTTAGTATCATCGTCAATATACGTAACTTTGGCACTAGATTTATTTACAGCGTATACATAATAAAAATCTTGATCGTCATTAGTAAACGGAATTTTTTGAGTTCCTTTTAATTGTGTTCCGTACGATGAAATCTGCTTATCAGTAGTCAAAAGTGTATAGCCTAAAATTATTTTTGGATTTGCAGTATAATCAGGGGATTGTTGCGCAATCGATAAACCTGCTGGATAGCCATATTGATAGTCCTGAGTTGCAATCTCCTTACCATTAGTATCTACATAATGTATTGCTATCTTCCTTTGCCCTTCTGAACGTGCTTGTGAAGGGGTTGTTGTTTGTGTAATTGTTCCTTCTCTAAGTGCAGGAGATACACTATCATCATCCTCTACACTATAACTTTTTGAAGTGCCAGTGATTTTATTATTGATAGATGAATCTGCAAAAGTAATTCGTGTGGAATGAGAAGTACCTTGAATTACACTCATATTTTTTAAAATTTCACTAACTTTTTTATTAACTTCTTCTGAGCGATTGATTTCTTGATACTCATCGCCCATTTGTGCGTAATCGTCTGTCGGCCAAATATCATGATAGGTAGTTGCACCCTTACCTGTCATTTTTCCTAAGTTAATAGCCACTGTGTAAGTGCCATCGCCATTATCAATAACCACTGAAGAATTCTTTCCAGCTTTTTTTAAAGCTTTCAAAATATCATTATCTGTTGAATTCGCAGGTAAGGAAATTAACTGATTTTGTTTCTCAGTTTTGATTGGTATAGATGTTGACGTATCTTTATTAACGAGATATTTGCCATCTTCACTAATAGCTAATGTACTAGTAATTCTATAAGGTTCTGGCTTAATATCAACAATCTTTGATCCATTTTCTGCCTTTATGCGATGAATGGTAATAATATCCCCTGTTGGAATTTTAGTATCTCCAGGCTCTTTACCATCACTAGACAACATATTGTTATAATAATTCGCATCACCAGTCGAAGTACCAATTTTAATTGAATTAGCAGCATCAGTCGAAATATTATGATATACCGCAAACGGAGCTTGTGCTTTAGGAAATTCTCTTGGAACTGGCTTAAATGTAAAAGTGTTTCCATTTATATCCAGTTCAATATTTGACTTACTTGATTTAGCCGTAAATTTTGCTCCACTAGCGGCTCTTTGAGTTATTGTAATTGCCTTTTGGGTATTTGTAGCAGCAGAAGCAAACTCATTACTTAATGTAATCACATAAGCAAGATCATTAGGATTAGAATAATCGAATTTAATTGTTCCAACACCATCAATTTTTTCTACTGTACCAGAACTGAGGTTAGAATAATAGGCTGCATAGGCATTATTTATTAGTTTAACCGGAATACGAATTGTATCACCTGACTTTAAAGTGCCATCTTGAGTAAGATTAAACCTCATCTCAACTTTTTCAAAAGAAACTTCTTGTGCTGAGAGATTTTTTGAAGTCCCAGCAGTCATAGTTTCACCATCTCTTGTTGTAACAGTCACTTTAAAATCTGAAATCTGAGAAGGAGTTTCTGTCACACTTCTGCGACTGCGTGCTGCTCTTGTTTGAAGTGCTGTATTCGTTTCTTTCGTCTTCGGAGTTGTTTCTGACTGAGACGGAGTTAGAGATGGTTTAGAAGATTCTTCTTCCGTTGATGAGCTATTGCTGCTTGATGGAGATGAATCTTCTGATGACGTGCTTTCTGTACTTGAGCTTTGAAGTCCTGAAACAGATTGAGCCGCATCCATTATTTCATTTTCTGATACTGAAGAACTACTGACTGAAGAAGCATCTTCTGATATTGGAGTTGGAACAACAGCTTTTTCAGTTTCCATTTTCTCTGATGAATCTGAAACACTGGTAACTTGACTGTTAGTACTCTTCTGCTCCTCGGCTTGAACTGTCTGACTTCCTCCCACAATTCCATACATGGCTAAAGTGGCTATCGCAATGGAAACAAGACCAACACTTTTCTTCCGTAAAGAAAATTTATCTCGTTTTCCATTATAAAGTTTAAAACTTTTCATTTAGTATATTCCTTTCATGGTAAAATATCTATATAATTTTTATCTGATGGGTAAAGTTGAGAGTAAAAACCTATTACCCGTTCCTAAAAATTGAATAAAACTACATTATATATTATAATTTGATAACTGGAATTATTCAACTAATATGATACTAAAATACATAAAAAACACATGTAAAATGTACTTAAAATAAAGATAGCTGCAAAATTGTTTACAGCTATCTCAGAATAGGTTGACTGGGCTACCCCAGCCTCTTATGTATCTTTTGTAAGATAAAAATTGTTCATTTTATCTGCAAGTTTTTGTTAAAATGATTTATCATTCCCACAAGAAAGGCCCACACCATTTAGAGGCACGGGTCTTTAAATTCTTATTTCGCAATTGGGTAAACAGAAACTTGTTTTTTATCGCGACCTTTGCGTTCAAAGCGTACAACGCCTTCCACTTTCGCAAACAAAGTGTCATCTCCACCGCGTCCAACATTGACACCTGGATAGATGTGAGTACCGCGTTGACGGTAAAGAATAGATCCACCAGTTACAGTTTGTCCGTCAGCCGCTTTAGCTCCAAGACGTTTTGCTTGTGAATCACGTCCGTTAGATGTAGAACCTCCACCTTTTTTGTGGGCGAAAAGTTGCAGATTAGCAAGATTCATTTTCAACATAATGTTTTTCCTCCGTGTTAGTTTTCTGTGATAACTCTTGTTTGGACGAACTCAGCTGAGTCCTCCGATAAGTTTGCCATACCTAAGAAGAATGATTCAAAGAAAAGTTGAGTCATTTCTCTTTGGTGAGGTGGGATATCCGTAGGAATCTCTACTCGTAAAAATCCACCTTCTTCTTCGTTTAATTCTAAGATTGGTTCATAGCCTGCGAATTTCTCAATCGAATTGATGAAATTTATGGCAAGCGTAGAAACCGACGCACACACGACATCAAAGCCGTATTCGCCACTTTCGGCGTGTCCAGTAATTTCTGCACTCCTCAGCTCACCATCCTCGGCTCGTTCAAAGACTGCTTGTATCATGTGCTCTCCTTAAAAATTAAGCGTTAATTGCATTGATGACAACCTTAGTATATGGTTGACGGTGGCCTTGTTTACGATGGCTACCTTTTTTAGGTTTGTACTTGTAAGTAACAACTTTCTTTTGTTTTCCTTGTTTTTCAACAGTTCCAACAACAGTAGCTCCAGAAACAAGCGGAGTTCCGACAACAGTGTTTTCACCACCAACAAGAACAACTTCGTCAAATGTTACATCTTGACCAGCTTCAACGTCTAATTTTTCAACGTAAATTGCTTGACCAACTTCAACTTTAACTTGTTTGCCGCCAGTTTTAATGATTGCGTATGTGCTCATTATGCACCTCCTATGAATTTTACGGGTTTCCCCTAATTTTGTGAAGACTCGCCTAGCATCGTGGGACGAACCACTTATGACGATGTTCGAGCGGTTGCACAGGCTGTGCATAGTCAACTCTATAAGTATAGCATTTCTGGAATAGTTTGACAAGTATTTTTTATCAAAAAGTAGCTATCTGATGAATCGTTAAGCAACAGCAAAACAATTTTCGCTACAACAATCCTTCAATCATTTCATCCACTTCGTCTGTTTCTACTTCTGGTGTGATTTCAGTAATGATGATACCAGCAACAGCACGTTCCACTAATCCTTCCACATCCATACGTGTTTCGTATTGCTCTGCATTTTTTATCTTTGGATTGGTTTTCGGACGATCTGGAGCAAAAATGGTACAGCAATCTTCAAAGGGCTGAATTGAGATATTAAAGGTATCAATCTTTTCAGCAATGTCAATGATTTCCAGCTTATCCATGGTCACAACTGGGCGAATAATGGGAGTGTTAGTGACAGCATTAATCGCTTGCATACTCTCTAGCGTTTGGCTAGCAACTTGACCAAGGCTTTCTCCATTGATGATAACAAGTCCCTCGCGTTCTTCACGAATGCGATCTGTAATGCGCATCATAAAACGACGAGTTAGGGTCATCAGATAAGCTTCTGGTGCTTTAGCTTTGATTTCTTCTTGAATTTCTGTAAATGACACTTCAATAAATTGAATATTGCCACCAAATTTGGTTAATTTGCGCGTCAAATCCCGCGCCTTTTTGAGAGCACCGGGACTTGTATAAGGCGGGCTAGCAAAGTGCACCGCTTCAATATCCACCCCGCGCTTTAGAGCCAGATAACCTGCAACGGGTGAATCAATCCCGCCTGACAGCATCAGCATGCCTTTTCCAGATGTTCCGACAGGAAGACCGCCTGCTCCACGAATCGTTTCATAGGACAGATAGGCTGCTTCTTCGCGGATTTCTACTTGCAGTGTAATATCTGGCGCTTTCATCTTGACTTGAACATGTGGGATGGCATCAAACACGGCATTCCCAAGAGTTTGATTCAGCTCACGGCTATCCAATTCAAAATTGTGGTCGCTACGTTTGCTGGCAATCTTAAACGTCATTCCTTCTTTATAAATTTCTTTCATAATTATCTGTACCGCTTCAACCAAAGCAGGAACTGATTTCTCAACTTTATAAGACGGCGAAAAATTTTGAATCCCAAAAATCTGTTTAAGCGATTCTGCAACAGGTTGATAGTCCGTTCCGTGAAGATAGACATGTGCACGATCTCGGTCTGCTTTCACATGCACATCTGGGTAAATAGAGAGGACTGCCTGCATATTGCGTTTCAATTTGTTAATAAAACGCATGCGATTTTTTCCTTTAGTCGAAAGCTCGCCGTAGCGAACCATAATTTCTGAATATTGCATTGTTTACCTTACTTTTCTAGTTTTTTCATAAATGAGTTTAAACGTTGTCAGAAATTGCTCAATCTGACTCATATCATTATCGGCATCCAGACTAATCCGAACAGCAGTTTGAGCCAGGGATTTTTCAACACCCATGGCTATCAAAGTTCCAGCTGGTTTGCCCGCTTTAGAGGAACAAGCACTCGTAGTAGAGATATAAATGTCATACTCTTCAAAAGCATGAACTACCACTTCACCTCGTACGCCTTTAATTCCGAAAGTCAAAATATGGGGCGCAAACTCTTCTATTCCTGAAAAAATCGTCACATCAGGATACTTAGCTAGCTCTTCTAGGATAATTTCTTTCATTTTTGCGGTTCGTGTGGTGAAAATTTCCAAATTTTCCATAGACATGCGCAAGGCTTTTGCGGTTGCTGCAATACCCGCCAAATTTTCAGTCGTAGAACGCTTATCTGATTCTTGACCACCACCATTCAACAGCGGGCTGATTTTCTTACCAGACTTGATATAGACAAAACCAACACCCCGTAATCCATGAAATTTATGACTAGAAAATGTCGCAAAGTCCACGCGCTCGGTCAAGTAATCTTTCGTTGGAATCTTAGCTATGGCTTGTACTGCATCCACATGAAAAGAAATAGTTGGCTTGTCCGCTAAAAGTTCTGAAATAGCTGCAATTGGTTGAACAGAGCCGATTTCATTGTTGACCGCCATGACTGAAATTAAAGTCGTATCCGATCGGATAAGGGTAGCTAATTTTTCAACATCTACAAAACCTTTTTTATCAACAGGCGCAAAATCCACTTCAAAACCTTGCTGCATCAGCCAGAGAGCGGATTCTTTCACTGCTGGATGCTCAATAGCAGATACAATGATATGCTTGCCATAGCGCGCTTTTTCAAAAGCCACACCCTTGATAACCCAATTATCACCTTCCGTCCCTCCAGACGTAAAGAAAATCTCTTGAGAGGATTTACCGAGAAGCTCCGCAATTTGCCTGCGAGATGCATCTAACAAGCGGGTCGCCTGATTGCCCAAACTGTGGAGACTAGAAGGATTTCCCCAAATTTTAGAAGCAACTTCTGTATAGGTAGCCAAAGCCTCTGGGTAAGGCTTGGTCGTTGCTGAATTGTCTAAATAAATCATCTTAAATCTCTCCATTTCAATACTCCTATTGTAACACGAAAAAGAAATGGGGACAACAGCAAGACTTGAAATGAAAAGACCCTCCAAGTTTTGACTTGAAGAGCCATGAAGGTTAATCATAAAATTCATGCAAGAGAGCGGATAGTTCCTGTTGTTGTTCGATGAGGCTTTGACCGATTGTCGTTGATTTTATCAAAGTTCGCTCACGGACATGCTCAATCACTCTCTTCAAGGATGAGAGATCTACAGCCTGCTCAATCATGTTTTGAACATTTTGAAAAGGCTGATGCGTGACAATCTGGAAACCATAAGAATTATTGAGCAAGGAATAGCCAGCAATTCCCGTTTTCTTTTGATAGGCTTCACACAAACCACCGTCAATAACGAACAGCATGCCTTCTCCTCGGATTGGGGATTCGCCTTTCAATGTTTTTACAGGTGTATGCCCGTTTACAATCCTAGAATCTTCAGAAAAGAGACCGAATTCTTCCAAAATCAACTTGCAAATCTTAGCAGAATTCCGATAAGAGAAATAAGGATTTTCTTTTTCAACATGCGTTTCCTTATCCTCGATAAAATAACGCTCCAAGGTCGTCATCTTGTCCTTACCAAACAAGGGAGATAGTTTCCCATTCCAACAGTACCAGATAAGATCCGTTGAGAAATCGTCTTGAATTTTCGGATTTTTGGAACTTTCTCGAATATGGTATTCAAAAAAGTCGAGCAATTCTTTACCAGCATAGCGAATTTCATTGATCTGTAAAGGTTGAAAATCTCCAGATTCTTCCAAAGGAATGCAGCCATGAAAAAGGAGGTGATTATTATAAATCTTATACATCGAACCCTTGTTCATCAAAAAAGAAATGTGACGTTTGATTTGAATTGAATGCTGAAAAGAATCTAGCAAAGTAGCAACCACTTCCTCTTCCTCGTCTGTCAGCTGATCTGGCTCTTGAGGATTGATTGTTTGGAAGCAAGTATTAGCTAAAAAATGCTTCTTTTCTCCAACTAGAATACTCTCTTCCCAATAATCAATCTTATCAAGCGTCAAATTTTGAGCCATATCAAACTCCGGCCGCCTTTTAATCAGTTGATTTTCTAATTTAAACTGAATGATTGCTAGTGCTTGGTGAACCTTTTCCAACTGGAGAATTTCGATAGGAGAATAGCGGTCGCTTCGTTTTCCTAAGTTGGGCTTAAATTTTGCATTTTCCGAATAAGTCTTTTCGGCAAAAAGAACGAGCGGTCTTAGATTGAGACCATAAGCTCTCTCAATATCGTAAAGATAGCCATATCTAGCAGCTATTCGCAAGAGAATAAGCAAACATTCTTTCGAGCCAAAGAAAGCCCCCATCCAGATAATATCGTGATTACCCCATTGAATATCCACAGAATGATAAGCCATGATTTCATTCATTACTTTATCTGCGGCTGCCCCGCGGTCAAAAATATCGCCAACTATATGAAGATGATCAATGATTAACTGCCGAATGACCTTTGCTAATGCCGAAATAAACTGACTTGCCTCGCCTAAATCAATCAAATAGTTCTGAATCGTTTCAAAATAAATATTGCTATCCGGCAAATTTCGATCTGTATAGAGCAATTCTTCAATCACATAAGCATATTGTGGCGGCAAAGCCTTTCTCACTTTGGAACGAGTGTATTTTGCTGCCACAAAAGTTAGCAAAGTCAACAAGTTTTGAATAATTTCTCCATACCAGCTCTTGTCTTTCAAAGGATAAAGAAAACCATCGCTCAAAACTTCCTGGGGATAAGCAATCAGCAAGGTCAGCTTGTCTTTTTCCGCTTTTGATAATTCCTCTCCAAAGCAGTCGTTGATTTTTTCATTCAGATTCCCCGCGCAGGTTCTTAAGATGTAGTCAAAAGCCTCAAACTCACCGTGAATATCGCTAAGATACAATTCTGTCCCTTTTGGCAAATTTAAAATAGCTTCCAGATTGATTAACTCTGTAATGACTTTTTGCTTGGAATCAAACTCTTTTAATAAAATTCGTTTGTATTGTTCCATTCGTTCACCTCGTTTAAATACAGCACCTTAGGGCTTTAATTCTTATTTTGAAGCCAGAGATTTTAAATGTTCTTCAATGATGCAAGCCGTTTCTTCAATAGATTTATCTGTCATATTGATAACATGAGCCTGATATTTTTGGAAAACTTTTTTAGAATAGTCCAATTCTTCATAAATTTTTTCAATATCTGTATAGCTTGTAGCTTGTGTCAAACCGAGCGCATCCAGACGGTTACTTCTCACTTTTGCCAATTTATCTGGGTCACACACCAAGCCTATCATTCTTCTTCTATCTACTTTATCCAAGACTTGCGGTAGCGGAACCTCTGGAATCAAGGGAAGATTGGACACTTTGTAACCTTTATTAGCTAAATAGATACTGAGCGGAGTCTTGGAAGTCCGAGAAACTCCTAGAATCACAAGGTCTGACTCCAAAAATCCTTGCGGGTTCTTGCCGTCGTCATATTTAACAGCAAATTCAATAGCAGAGATTTTATTGAAATATTCCGTGTCCAAACGGTGCAGAACTCCCGGAACTTCAATCGGCTGAGTACCTGTTTTTTCCTTGATGATTTCAAAGAACGGATTCATCAAATCCAAATAAGATAAATGATTGACCCTGCTAAATTCTCTAGCTGTTGCAGCTAAATGGCTATCTACCAACGTGCTGATAACAACTGCGTCATCTTTGATAGCATCCTGCAAAATATCCAACAATTCAGATTCTTTATTGATAAAAGGAAACCGATAGCTATTATTAAAAATCAAATCTGGGTATTGAGCCATAACGGCTGACAGTAATTTTTGGGATGTTCCTCCCAAAGAATCAGAAATGGCGTAAATGGTAATCTCTTGTTTCATGAAAACTCCTTTTTTATCTATTCACTTCTGCATTTCTAGCTTCTTGGATAATAAAGTCCAACAAGGCTGATTTAGTAATTGTTCCGATAATATGACCTTCATTTTGCTCCTCCACAACAGGCAAGGAATCAATGGCAAAATCCTGCAAAAGTGCCGCAGCTTCAAGGATATTCAAATCTTTATGGCAGGTTTTTATATGCGGCATTCTGGTCATGCAAACAGCTACTGGTGTCACATCAATATTGGCATTGAGCGCCGCTCTTAACAAATCCTTTCGCGACAAAATGCCCAGCAATTGCTTTTTTTCATCTATCACATAGAGAACATCTGAATCATACATAAATAAAGTAATAATGGCATCTTGAATAAACGAATCGTGCGTCACCAATACTGGTGAGGTCATGACATCTTCAACTTTCTTCTGAAAAGTATCAAAGAAAAAGAGCGTTTCCAAATCCGAACCAGCATAAGTGTAGCCAACTTTCGGACTTGCTTTTAAAATCCCCACTAAGGTTAGAAAGGATAAATCTGAGCGCAAAGTTGCCCTAGACACATCTAGCAGTTCTGAGATTTTTTCACCGCTAACCGGTTGATCTTTCTTTACAATCTCAACGATCTCTTTTTGTCGTTTTGTTAATTTCAACTTTTACTCCTTTTCCAATATCAATTTCAAATCATTATTATGTGTCATATTATAACAAATAAAACTCGTTTGTCAACGATTTATGATTGGTTTTTTCAGTTGACAAACATATATGACGTATATTACAATGTATTTGTCTTTTATTATGACACATATTTAATAAATTGGAGGCAAAAATGGATAAATGGATTTATTCTTTTGAAGAAGGACGCGCTGAAGACAAGGCGCTACTAGGTGGTAAGGGTGCCAATTTGGCAGAAATGACCCATTTGGGGCTACCTGTACCTGAGGGATTTACGATTACAACTCAAAGTTGTCTACGTTATTTAGAAACTCCTTCCTTTTTCGAATCTATTTTAAAAGAGGAAGTTTTGAAAGCGATTACTAAACTAGAAACCAAAACGAATAAATTTTTCATGGGGAATGAACCCTCACTACTACTGGTTTCTGTCCGTAGCGGAGCTAAAATTTCTATGCCTGGTATGATGGACACGATTCTCAATCTTGGACTAAATGACTTGCGTGTTCAGACTTTAGCAGATGCGACAAATGCCAATTTCGCTTACAATTGTTATCGGCGTTTATTGCAGATGTTTGCTGATGTCGTTTACGGCATCCCCAAAGAAGAATTCGACCAATGTTTAGAAAAAACCGAAAAACAATTGAATAAGAAGGTCAATGACTTTTCAAAAGAAGAACACCAATCACTTATTCAACAATATAAAGAAGTCTATCAGGAACACTATCAAAATTTCCCACAAAGCCCTAAAGAGCAACTTTACGCTGCTATCAAAGCGGTATTCAAATCATGGAACAATCCACGCGCTAAAGTTTACCGCGAATTGAACCAAATTCCCCACGACTTAGGAACGGCTGTCAATGTTCAGAGTATGGTGTTTGGCAATAGCGATCAAAAAAGTGGCACAGGCGTTGTTTTCACCAGAAACCCTGCCACTGGTGAACCTCATCTGTTTGGGGAATTTCTCCTCAATGCCCAAGGAGAAGATGTCGTTGCCGGTATTCGGACTCCAGAGCCCATTGACTCTCTTAAACGGATCTTACCGCAAGCCTATGAAGATTTCTGCAACTACGCCAAGATTCTTGAAAAACACTACAAAGATATGCAGGATATTGAATTTACCATTGAAAAAGAGAAACTTTATATTCTGCAAACGCGAAATGGGAAGCGGACAGCTAAAGCAAGTTTAAAAATCGCTTTGGATTTAGTAGATGAAAAAATGATTTCAAAGCAAGAAGCTCTCTTGCGAGTCAGTCCTTCTACCATTGACCAACTGATTCACCCTGTTTTTGAAGAAAAAGCTTTAACATCAGCTCATCACTTAACTCAGGGACTTCCTGCTAGTCCAGGTGCCGCAACAGGAGAAATTGTCTTTACTGCCGAGCGCGCCAAAGAATTTCATGCACTTGGAAAGAAAGTGATTTTAGTTCGCCAAGAAACTTCTCCCGAAGACATTGAAGGAATGGTAGTTAGTCAAGCAATCGTGACCAGTCACGGTGGCATGACTTCTCATGCAGCCGTTGTAGCTCGTGGCATGGGCACTTGTTGTGTCGCAGGATGCGGAGAATTATCTATCAATGAAGACGGAAAAACACTTGTATGTGGTAAGGTAACCTTAAAAGAGGGAGACATCCTTTCTGTAGACGGCACTTCCGGCAAACTCTACATTGGAAGCATTCCAACCACTATGATTGATAATAATGACGAATTACAACTGTTCCTTTCTTGGGCAGATGAGATTGCACAGCTAACCGTTCGAGCGAATGCCGAAACCATTCAAGATTTGAAAACAGCTGTTCAATTTGGAGCCAAAGGCATTGGTCTTGCTCGTACAGAGCATATGTTCTTTGGTGAGGAACGGATTTTAGAAATGCGCAGATTGATTTTATCAACGAATGAAATCGAAACTAAGTCTGCTTTAATGACACTTTTGGCATTTCAAGAAGAAGATTTCTATCAGATGTATCAAACCATTCAAGATAAACCGATGATTGTCCGCTTGCTAGATCCGCCTATGCACGAATTTTTACCAAAAACACAACAGGAAATTGAGCAATTAGCTGGGAAATTGCAAGTACCTCTTGATACACTAATGCGGAAAATCACTTCTCTGCAAGAAACGAACCCAATGCTGGGACATCGTGGTTGCCGCTTGGGAATTACACAGCCTGAAATTTATAAAATGCAGGTAGAAGCCATTTTTAATAGCGCTATAAGACTAGCAAAAGAAGGCATGGTCATTAAACCAGAAATCATGATTCCTTTAATCGCAGAAAAGGCGGAGTTGGTTTCAATCAAAACATCTCTTTGTCAGCATATTGATAAGATTTTCAAGAAACATCACATGCAGCCATTCCCTTATGAAATCGGTACAATGATTGAACTGCCACGCGCTTGTTTCATCGCAGATCAATTAGCCGAGGAAGCAGACTTCTTTAGTTTTGGTACCAATGATTTGACGCAAATGACCTATGGTTTTTCTCGTGATGATATTGGAAAATTTATCCAGCATTACAAAGAGGGAGAAATCATGTCATTTGATCCATTCCAAACCATTGACCGAGCTGGAGTGGGCGAGCTCATGAAAATAGCTATTTCAAAAGCTCATCAAGTAAAGCCAGAACTTCCAATTGGTATTTGCGGTGAAGTCGGAGGAGATCCTGCTTCTATTCCTTTCTTCCAAGAGATTGGCATTACTTATGTTTCTTGCTCACCTTATCGTGTTCCTGCTGCACGATTAGCTGTTGCGCAAGCACATCTTTCCTAGTTCTTTCCTTATAAGTGAATCAGCTCTTTCTATCTGCTAACAGGACAGACAAGGATGGAGCTGATTTTTTGTAAAAGGTAATTTTTTCAATCAATTTTCGATTGCTTTACATGAAATTTTCAACATTTTAAATTTTTTTAAGACAATTTTAAATAAAGAGAGTATAATGAAGATGAGAAAGGAGATTATCAACTCACAATGGAAAATTATTCTCGGAAAAACAAAACGTCAAATGCAAAAGAAGAAAAAACACCTACTCGTCATCATATCAAAAAAGGACTTTCTGCTTTTCAGAAGACCCTTGCTACGATTGGGAGTATTCTTGGGATTATCACTGCAACGATCACAATCTTGACTTTCATGAACAATAATAAATCTGATAACAGGACAAAAAGTAGCAAAACGACACAAACAACTATTATCAAAGAAATTCAGAAAGAAACAACAACAGACGGGGCTCAATCTAGCGACACGACAGCTGCAAGTCAAGGTGAAACAGAAACGAGTAGCGCTAGTTCTGACACCACGCAGTCTAGCAATACATCAAGCGATACTAGCTCTAGTCAGACAAGTAGCAAAACGACTGACAACGATACAAATACAACTACTTCAAGCTCTAGCAATTAAAAAAGCGGAAGCGAGACAACTCATCAGACCAAGGTCTAGGAGTTGCTCAACTTCCGCTTTTTTATATTTAATTTCATACTCTCAATGAAAATCAAAAAGTTTGAATGAGATTCACTGCGTGAACCTTGTCCTACGACTTCAACTGGCTTCCAGAAGTTTTTTGATGGAAACCTTGCTTCCTTTATCCGCAGTCTTTAATAGTTCCTCGGGCTGTTAAAGTTTACGAAGTTCGAAACAATTTTCACGGAGCATTATTTCCGATACATTTTCACTTGAAGATACAAGTCATTATAAATTCCTAGCCATTTTGAGCCGAGCTGTTGATAAACTTCTAAGTGCTTCATTGTTTCTTCATCTGGGTAAAAAGCTTTGTCCTCTTGAATTTCTTTTGGCAGCATCGCTTTAGCAGACATGTTAGGCGTTGAGTAGCCAACATACAAAGCATTTTTATAGGCATTTTCAGGTCTTAACATAAAGTTAATAAATTGATAAGCAGCTTTTTTATTTTTAACTGTTTTAGGAATGACAATATTGTCAAACCAAAGATTGCTGGCTTCTGTGGGGACAATGTAACGAAGTTTATCGTTTTTTGCTAACATTTGCCGTGCTTCTCCTGAAAAACTAACACCAATCGCCGCATTGTTTTGAATCATATAGCCTTTCATCTCGTCTGCTACAATGGCTTTGATATTCGGCGTTAATGTATAAAGCTTATCAACTGCTTCTTGTAATTGCTTAGTATTTTTAGAATTGAGGCTATAACCTAAAGCATTTAGCCCGACACCCATTACCTCGCGAGCTCCATCAATCATCATAATAGAGTTTTTATATTCAGGTCGCCACAGGTCACTCCAATGCTTAGGTGCTGTTTTGACCAATTCAGTGTTGTAGACAATGCCTAGTGTTCCCCAAAAGTAAGGAATGGAGTATTGATTGCGGGGATCAAATGATTGATTTAAAAACCGATTTCCAATATTTTCTAAGCCTTTAATCTGAGAATGATCCAGCTTTTCTAATAAGTGCTCCGACATCATTTTAGAAATCATGTATTCACTGGGAATAGCAATATCGTAAGTTGTACCGCCCTGCTTAATCTTCGTGTACATGGATTCGTTAGAATCAAAGGTTTCATATTGGACTTGGACACCGGTTTCTTTGGTGAACTTCGTCAGCAACTCTGGATCAATGTAGTCTCCCCAATTGTAGATGACCAATTTGTCACCATTCCCGCTTTTTGTCCGACTTTCAATATGATAGCTTACTCCCCAAAGGACAAGGATAATGGCAACAATGCCCATTAAAAATGAATAGAGCTTTTTCATGCTTCATCCTCCTTCTCACGAGAAATAAAGTAATAGCCAATCACCAAAAGAATACTAAACAGAAATACCAAAGCAGAGAGAGCATTGATTTCTAGGGAAATTCCTTGCCGAGCCCGCGAGTAAATCTCAACCGACAAGGTTGAGAAGCCATTTCCTGTCACAAAGAAGGTCACAGCAAAGTCATCTAGAGAGTAGGTGAAAGCCATAAAGTAACCGGCAATGATAGCTGGCGTCAGATAAGGCAGCATGATTTCCTTGAGCATCTGAACTTGGCTTGCTCCTAAATCATAGGCCGCCTTAATCATGTCATCATTCATCTCTTTTAACCGTGGCAATATCATCAAGACGACGATAGGAATTGAAAAGGCAATATGACTCGCCAGAACAGATAGAAAACCTAATTGAAATTTGATAGTTGTAAAAAGAATTAAGAAACTTGCCCCAATCATGACATCTGGCGCCACCATGAGGATATTATTAACCGATAAAAAGGCATCTTGGTATTTCTTTTTGGCTTGATAAATATAAATGGCACCAAATGTTCCGATTGCTGTTGCAATCAAAGAAGATAGAAAAGCTAGAAAAAAAGTTTGTGCCAAAATGAGCATCAGGCGAGTATCACTGAACATATTTTGAAAATGCGTCAGACTAAAGCCTGTAAACTTGCTCATATCATCGCCAGCATTAAACGCATAGCCAATCAAATAAAAAATCGGCAAATAAAGAATTAAGAAGACGACTGTTAAATAAATACTAGCAGTTTTTTTCATCGTTCTCCCCTTTCTTTCGTTGCCCACATGATAACGAGCATGGCTACAATCAAGACAACACCAATGGTTGAGCCCATGCCCCAATTTTGTGTAGTCAGAAAATGCTGCTCAATGGCTGTACCTAGCGTAATAACGCGATTGCCACCGATCAAACGCGTCAGCATAAAAAGACTGAGGCTGGGAATAAAGACAGACTGCACACCGCTTCTCACGCCATTCATAGATAAAGGAAAAACGACACGACGGAAGGTTTCCCAACGATTGGCACCAAGATCATAGCTGGCATTGATCAGATTTTGGTCCATGTCTTCTAAAACATTAAAAATCGGCAATATCATAAAGGGCAGCTCAATATAACTGGCTACAAAAATAAAAGAGAAATCTGTAAACAGGATTTGCTGAGGACCAATCCCGATAAAACTTAAAAATTGATTGACAGAGCCATTTTGCCCGAAAATCCCAATAAAGGCATAAGCTTTGAGAAGGAGATTGACCCAGGTTGGCAAGATAATGAGCATCAACCAAAGCTGTCTGTGTTTTAATTGTGTCAATAAAAATGCCGTTGGGTAACTGATTACTAAAGTGACAACTGTGATAATCCCCGCATATAAAACAGAGTTCAAACTCATTTTGAGATAAGTCAGATTTTGCGAAGTGAAGTAGATCTTATAATTTTCAAGAGTAAAGTGACCTTCAATATTGAAAAACGACTGCCAAACAATCATGGCAACAGGCGCTAATACAAACAATAGAATCCAAAGAATATAAGGAGCAACAAAAAGATTAGAGGTTGTTTTCTTCATCGCGCTCCTCCTCAATAGCATTGATTAAGCCTGCTTCTTGCTCTTCCATTTCGACATATTCTTCAATCCGAGCGTCAAATTCTTCCTCTGTTTCATTGAGACGCATGATATGAATATCTTCTGGTTCAAAGTCCAGCCCAATCTCTTCTCCGACAATGGCTTTGCGAGTCGAATGAATCATCCACTCATTACCCAAGCCATCATAAGCGATGATTTCATAATGCACTCCGCGGAAGAGCTGGGTGTCAACCTTAACTTGAAGTTTTCCTTCTTCCGGAAGTGTAATCCGCAAATCTTCTGGACGAATGACGACTTCCACTTGCTCATTAGGACGCATTCCTCCGTCGACAGCTTCAAATCGTTTGCCATTAAATTCGACCAAATAGTCTTCAATCATCTTGCCAGGAAGAATATTGGATTCCCCGATAAACGTCGCTACAAAGTGATTGATAGGTTCGTCATATATATCAACAGGTGTCCCTGACTGCACAATCTCCCCGTCATTCATCACAAAAATCCAGTCGCTCATAGCCAGCGCTTCTTCTTGGTCATGGGTGACAAAGACAAAGGTAATCCCTAGACGCTGTTGCAATTCCCGCAATTCATACTGCATGTCTGTCCGCAACTTCAAATCTAGTGCAGACAAAGGCTCATCTAGCAAAACCACACGCGGTTCATTGACAATAGCACGCGCAATAGCAACCCGCTGACGCTGACCACCAGAAAGTTTGCGGATAGAGCGTTTCTCAAAACCGTCCAAACGCACCATTTTCAGGACTTCCGCAACCCGACGTTCTACTTCTTGTTTTTCAACTTTACGCAAACGCAACGGAAATGCCACATTTTCAAAAACGGTCATATGCGGAAAAAGAGCATAGGACTGAAACACCGTGTGCACATCGCGTTTATTAGTCGGAATATCGTTGATTCGGACGCCATCAAGAAAAACATCACCGCTTGAAGCATCTAACAAGCCAGCGATGATATTTAGAATGGTTGATTTTCCTGATCCAGATGCGCCTAGAAGTGTGTAAAATTTGCCTTCTTCTAACTCAAAATTGATGTCCTTTAAAACGACTGTATTGTTATCTTCAAAAACTTTTGATACGTTTCTAAATTCAATGATTGGTTTGTTCAATTGCCATAAATTCCTTCTTTTTCATAGATTGACAGATTAAAGTCTTGTCCTGACTGATTTTTTTAGAGAATAATATGAATGTTGCCACTAGGGACACTCATTTCTCCCCAATAATTCGGACTTCTCTCTCCAAAGTCACACCTGAATGAGCTTTCACTGTCTCAATCACATGTGCAATCAAATTTTCATAATCTGCTGCAGTTCCATTATCAACATTGACCATAAAACCTGCATGCTTTGTAGAAACTTCTACCCCACCAATGCGATGCCCTTTTAAATTTGCTTCACTAATCAATTGCCCTGCGAAATGCCCTACCGGACGTTTAAAAACAGAGCCACAAGAAGGATACTCTAATGGCTGCTTCAATTGACGAAGGTGGGTCAAACGTTCCATTTCTTGACGAATCACACGGTGCATTCCTGGTGCTAAGGCAAACTTAGCAGAAATCACCACATCACCTGTCTGTTGAACGTAAGAACGGCGATAACCAAATTTCATGTCTTGAGCACTAATATTTTTGATTTCTCCATCCCGTGTCAACACTTTACAAGAAAGTAAAATATGCGAAATTTCACCACCATAAGCACCAGCATTCATAAAGACAGCTCCACCAATGCTCCCTGGAATACCACAAGCAAATTCAAAACCTGTCAGGCTATGATGAAGTGCAATATGAGTCGTTTCGATGAGATTAGCACCCGCTTCTGCTTCAATGGTGTAGCCATCCACTGCCACTCCGTTTAATTTGTCAAACATAATGACAAAACCACGAATACCACCATCGCGAACGATGATATTGCTAGCATTCCCTAGTACCATCCAAGGGATCTGCTCCCGATTAGCAAATTTCACCACTCGTGCCAATTCATAGCGATTTCTCGGGAAAACCAAATAATCAGCAGCTCCACCTACTTTGGTATAAGTGTATTGTTTCAAAGGTTCATCAAAACGGATATCAATTCCGTTTAATTCTGATTTTAACATTTCTAAAGTTGACATTTTTTCTCTCTCTTAAACAAAATTCAATCTATTATACCAAATTTAGCAAATATTTACGATAAATTGAAGAAAATATTCTTTCAAAAAAGACCCAAATCATGGCTGAAGCCTTTATTATAGCTTTCCCAAACTATTTAAAAAGTGGATTGAAATCGCGATGTTTGTAAAATCACAATTTGAACTCCACTTTACTTTTAAATTTTTGTTTTTTCTTTACTCAAGCTCCATGTATTTTCGATATAATTAATGAACTTTATGAGTGTTGCTCGATCGCCCTCGAATGCAATGAGATAAACTTTCTCGTCTTTTTTGAAAATCCAACTAATCAAGTATTGACCTGATTTCATTATAACATTAACTTGATAAGCTTCGTTACCTGCAACCGTGCTTTTTGAACCCCAAATTTTCTTTACGTCTGCATTGTTTTGCCAATTGTAGTAAATGCGATTAGCAATCGTTTGTGCCGTAAATTCTTCTCCTTCTTTGATGTTGGCTTTTTCTTTCGTATAGGCATTCATGGTCACAATATTATAGGCAGAACCATCTGTATATTGAATACTATCGCCACCATTTACATCAGTAAACTTCACCCACTTTTTAGGAATATCAATATAACCGTAATCATCCGAACCAACACGTTGCATTTCTTCCATCTTCACATCTTTTTTCGTAGCATTTGATGAACTTGAGCTACTGCTTTCTTTTGCAGAGACTCTACTTGACGAAGATGACTGTTGTGATGATTTGGGTTTATTCCCTCCGCTTGAACTACATGCTTCTAGTGTAAAGATAAGGAGTACCGCTAAAAATAAAATCAGCCAGCTCTTTTTCTTCTTCATAACTAATTCCTCCTATCTTTTTATTTTAGCATATTTATTTAGAGTTCACAATTATTTCACGACACAAGAAAAGAGAGCATTCCACTCTCTTTATAACTTTTGTACATATCACTCATCATCCATGCTGAGGACGCTGAGGAACGCTTCCTGAGGCACTTCAACAGATCCGATTGCTTTCATCCGCTTCTTACCAGCCTTTTGTTTTTCCAAAAGCTTACGTTTACGGGAAACATCTCCACCATAACATTTGGCAAGTACATTTTTCCGTAGAGCTTTGATGTCTGTCCGTGCCACAATTTTCTGACCGATTGCTGCCTGAATCGGCACTTCAAATTGCTGACGCGGAATAATTTTCTTTAATTTTTCAACAATCAATTTTCCGCGTTCATAGGCAAATTCCTTGTGAACAATGAAGCTAAGAGCGTCTACTTTGTCGCCATTAAGGAGAATATCCATTTTAACGAGACTTGATTTGCGGTATTCTGAGATTTCATAGTCAAAGCTAGCATAGCCACGAGTTGAGGATTTTAGTTTGTCAAAGAAGTCAAAGACAATTTCTGCCAACGGGATTTGGTAGATGACATTGACTCGATTTTCATCGATATAGTCCATGGTCACAAAGTCACCGCGTTTACGCTGAGCCAATTCCATGACTGCTCCGACAAATTCCTGCGGCACCATAATCTGTGCTTTGACATACGGCTCTTCAATGGAATCAATCTTGGTCGGTTCTGGAAATTCGCTCGGATTGGAAACATCAAGGGCTTCGCCGTCTGTCATATTAACCTTGTAGATAACCGACGGTGCCGTCATAATCAAGTCAATATTAAACTCTCTCTCCAAACGTTCCTGAATCACATCCATGTGGAGCAAACCAAGGAAACCACAACGGAAGCCAAAACCTAGTGCCTGAGACGTTTCTGGTTCAAATTGTAGACTGGCATCATTAAGCTGAAGTTTTTCCAAAGCTTCCCGCAAATCATTATATTTATTGGATTCAATCGGGTAAAGACCAGCAAAAACCATTGGGTTCATTTGCTTGTAGCCATGAAGTGGTTCATCTGCTGGATTATTCGCCAAGGTCACCGTATCGCCAACCCGAGTATCTTGAACAGTCTTGATAGAAGCTGCGATATAGCCAACGTCACCAGTCGCCAGGAAATCTCGTCCAACGGCTTTTGGAGTAAAAATACCAACTTCGGTCACATCAAAAGTCTTGCCATTGCTCATCAGCTGAATGGTATCACCCGGTTTGACCACTCCGTCCATCACGCGCACTTGCAAAATAACTCCACGATAAGCATCATAAACCGAGTCAAAAATAAGAGCCTTGAGTGGTGCAGTCACATCTCCTGTCGGTGCAGGAACTTTCTCTACGATTTGCTCTAAGATTTCTTCAATCCCGATACCAGCTTTAGCCGAAGCCAACACAGCTTCACTTGCGTCCAAACCAATGACATCTTCAATCTCAGTCCGCACCCGCTCTGGGTCAGCAGCTGGAAGGTCAATTTTATTGATAACCGGCAAAATTTCTAAATCATTATCCAAGGCGAGATAGACATTGGCTAAAGTTTGTGCTTCAATGCCTTGTGCTGCATCAACCACCAAAACAGCCCCTTCACAAGCTGCCAAAGAACGAGAGACTTCATAGGTAAAATCCACGTGTCCCGGTGTGTCAATCAAGTGGAAAATATAAGTTTCACCGTTCTTAGCTCTATAATTAAGCTCAATCGCATTAAGTTTAATGGTAATGCCCCGCTCCCGCTCCAAATCCATGCTATCTAAAAGCTGAGCCTGCATTTCTCTGCTGGAGACCGTCTCCGTTGCTTCCAAAATTCTGTCTGCCAAAGTCGACTTACCGTGGTCAATGTGAGCAATAATAGAGAAGTTCCGAATCTTCTCCTGCCGTTTTTTTAATTCATCTACATTCATTTTTCTCATCCTTTTCGGGTATTCTATTTATTATAACATAAGGCAGGTGACTTTTACCAGTCTTGAAAAAGCGTTCCATATCCCGTTTCATTTGTGCTATAATAAAAGCAAATACATTTACAGAAATGAGGGTGCTATGATTAAATTAATCGCATTAGATATGGATGGCACACTTTTAAATAGCCAAAAAGAAATTCCCCAAGCACATATTGATGCTATTCATGAGGCAGTTGAAAACGGAGTAAAGCTCGTTCTTTGTACAGGTCGTCCCTTGGTCGGAGTGAAACCTTACTATGAACAATTAGGGCTGAGCAGAGAAAACGAATATGTCATCATTAACAACGGCTGCTCTACTCATCAAACGAAAGATTGGAATCTTGTTGCTTGGAAAGAGTTGAGTGTGGAAAACATTCTTTACTTGGATAAAATTTCCAAGCAAACTCCTGCCCAATTGACTCTTTTTGATGAAGAACGTTATTTAGTAGTAGACGAAAAGCCAAGTGAGCTAGTCACTTATGACGCTAGCCTTGTTTTTACAACCCCCACAGAAATCAGCCTCAAAGAAGCTATCAGCGGCAAGAATATCATGTTTCAAGCTATGTTTTTAGCACAGCCTGATGAATTAGACACCTTTGAAAAGCAATTTGCAAGCCAGATTTGCCAGCATTTCAGTGGCGTTCGTTCCCAACCAGTCATTTACGAAGCTATGCCCAAAGGCACTACTAAAGCGACTGCTCTTAGGGAATTAGCTCACCGATTAGATATCAAGCCCCAAGAAATTATGGCAATTGGTGACGCCAATAATGACATCGAAATGCTAGAGTTTGCAGGTCTTGGTGTGGCTATGGGAAATTCCAGTGATTATGTAAAAAAACTCGCTGATTACGTTACAGATAGCAATGATGAAAACGGTGTTGCCACAGCTATTGAAAAACTAATTTTGAATAACTAATAGGATGAATCATGAGCTTCTTTTCAAGTTCATGATTTTTATTGAAACATATTGTCATTCTTTCACTATTTGTAGATAGCCTTCCCTCCAAAAATATGATACACTAATTACATCTATGCAAAAAGGAGAACTTATGAACTACCCTACTCTTTTAGAACGTTTTTTGACTTATGTAAAAGTAAATACGCGTTCAGATGAACATTCTACGACGACACCAAGCACACAAAACCAAGTAGATTTTGCCAATAACATCCTCATTCCTGAAATGAAACGCGTTGGTTTGGAAAATGTATATTATTTACCAAATGGCTACGCTATTGGCACTCTTCCTGCAAATGACCCAAGTCTCACGCGCAAAATTGGTCTCATTTCCCACATGGACACAGCCGACTTCAATGCAGAAGGTGTCAATCCACAAATTATTGAAAATTATGACGGCAGTGTAATTTCGCTAGGACAATCTGGTTTTAACCTTGACCCTGCTGATTTTGATAGTCTGAAAAAATATAAGGGACAAACCTTGATTACAACTGATGGAACAACCCTTCTCGGCTCTGATGATAAATCAGGTATTGCTGAAATTATGACAGCGATTGAGTATCTGACAACTCATCCTGACATCAAGCACTGCGAAATTCGAGTTGGCTTTGGTCCAGATGAAGAAATCGGTGTTGGAGCTGACAAGTTTGATGCAGTAGATTTCGATGTAGATTTTGCTTATACGATTGACGGTGGACCTCTCGGAGAACTTCAATTTGAAACTTTCTCTGCAGCTAGTGCAGAAATTATTTTCCAAGGACGCAATGTCCATCCAGGTACTGCCAAAGGACAAATGATCAATGCTCTGCAATTAGCCATTGACTTTCATAATCAATTGCCAGACGGTGCTCGCCCTGAACTAACAGACGGCTACGAGGGCTTCTATCATCTTATGAATGTAGAAGGAACTGTCGAAGAAGCAAGAGCAAGTTATATCATTCGTGACTTCGATACAGCAACTTTTGAAAAACGCAAAGAACTCATGCGCTCTATTGCCGCTAAAATGAATGCAACGCTTGGCGGTGAACGCGTTCAGCTAGAGCTTAAAGATCAGTACTACAATATGCGCCAAGTCATTGAAAAAGACATGACACCTATCAATATTGCAAAGGCTGTTATGGAAAAATTGGACATCCAGCCAATTATCGAACCTATTCGTGGCGGAACAGACGGCTCAAAGATTTCCTTTATGGGCATTCCAACACCAAATATCTTTGCCGGCGGAGAAAACATGCATGGGCGCTTTGAATATGTCAGTCTGCAAACAATGGAACGCGCTGTTGATACCATTATTGGTATCGTTTCTTACAAAGACTAACATTCCATAACTCTATCAAAAAACTGCAACTCTCATCAAAGCTGAGTTGCAGTTTTAATTTATCTTCTGCGAATGTATTGCACCATTCTAAAAGTTAAAAATGCTAGTAAAATAATAGCTACGAGCCAGATTGTTTTCAACAAATAAAATTGTATCAAATAAGTGGAAACAATCGCTCCTGTCACAAAACTTCCTAATAAAGCAACGAAGAAAATACCTTCCGCTAAGCAAGTTTTTTCTTTTGTCCGCACATAAGTACCAAAAGCAACCATTGTTTTTTTGATATTGCCCGTCATAAAGGAATTATTGTAGACAATGCCGTCCACTTCACCAAAAGCTGTTGCCACCAACCCCATACAAAAACCAATCGGTGGAACAATGAAAAGGTTGGACACAGTTACTGATAGAAATCCTGTAAGCCCACAAACCAAAATCAGTGGAAGAATGCTGGATAAGCGCCATAAAGAATTTTCAAAGTTATTTTTGAAAATAGTTAGCACAAAAATGCCTAGCATAAAAGCCAGCATCGTTGCTAACTTCACTTCTATTTCTCCTGTCTCATGATGAATCAATTCAACTGACAAGAAAACAACGTTTCCTGTTTGGCCCGCAACCAATGTCCCGCCTCTTTCAATAAATGTATAAGCATCAATAAATCCCGCACAAAAAGTCAGCAGACAGGCAAAAAATTTCGAGCGCGAATGAAACTCTCTTTTTCTTTTTACATTATTTATCATCATCACCTAAAAAGTCTAGCAATTCCTCACTAGACTTCCTTTCTATTGCTCTCTTGCTTCCTGCAAGATTTTTTCAATCTTCGTTGTAATCAAATCAATCGCTACTGTATTAGAAGCTCCTTCTGGAATAATCACATCCGCATAGCGCTTCGTAGGCTCAATAAATTGATGATACATAGGTTTTACCACACCTAGATACTGCTCAATGACACTATCTAAACTACGTCCACGCTCATCCATATCTCGCTTAATCCGACGAATAATCCGAACATCATCATCCGTATCAACAAAAATCTTAATGTCCATTAAATCACGTAAGCGTTTGTCCTCTAAAACCAGAATTCCTTCTACAATAAAGACATCTTGCGGATCTTGACGATACGTTTTATCACTGCGTGTATGAGCTGTATAGTCATACGTCGGAATATCTACTGGACGTCCTGCCAACAATTCCTTGATTTGTGCAATCATCAAATCTGTATCAAAAGCAAAAGGGTGGTCATAGTTGGTCTTGATTCGCTCTTCAAACGTCAAATGTGACTGATCCTTATAATAAGAATCATGCTCAATCATAGAAATCTTTTCATTTGGGAAATTTGACAGAATGGCTCTTGAAACACTCGTCTTACCACCACCAGAACCACCTGTTACGCCAATAATAATCGGTCTATTTTGCATTATTCACTCCATTTTTTATCATCTTATCTATTTTACACCAAATCATGATATAATGAAAGAGGTAAATCAAAATAAATGACAAGACAAAAAATAAGGAGAAAACGATGTTAAAACTCGGAACGATTGGAACAGGAGACATTGTTTACCAATTTGTCAAGGCTGCTCATGCGACAAAAGAGTACCAATTGACTACAGTATATTCACGGACGATACAAGCTGCTCAAACATTTGCCAGTCATTATGAAAATGTAGATTGCTACACAGATATAGCGGATTTTTTAACTAGTGATATAGACATTATTTATATTGCCAGCCCCAACTCTCTGCATTTCCCACAAGCAAAAGCTGCTGTTTTAGCAAGCAAACATGTAATTGTAGAAAAACCTGCTGTCTCACGCCCAGAAGAATGGGCTGAATTGATAACATTAGCTCAAAAACAGCATGTATACATTTTTGAAGCAGCTCGTAACTATCATGAGCAATCATTTGATGTCATTTCAGATTTTCTCAAAAATAAAACGATCCTTGGAGCACATTTCACCTATGCGAAGTATTCTTCCAAAATGCCAGCTCTGTTAGCTGGACAAGAGCCAAACGTCTTTTCTGCTAAGTTTTCAGGCGGTGCTCTAATGGACTTAGGCATTTATCCTGTCTATGCAGCTATACGACTTTTTGGAGCACCAGAAAATGCTTATTACACCGCTCAGCAGTTACCAAATACCGTTGATCTAAATGGAGTAGGAAGTTTAATCTATCCAGAATTTCAAGTGACTATCCAAACCGGAAAAAATATCAATAGCTTTTTCCCTGCTGAAATTTACACAACAGACGGTACGCTAACCTTAAATTCAATCGAATTCATCACTTCTGCTGTTTTCCAAAATCTAAACAAGGAGAAAACAACTCTTGAAATCACACGCTCTTCTCACACCATGGCTGAAGAAGCCAAACGATTCGCTCAAGTATTGAGCGGTGAGATAAAACAAGAAATTTACCAAAACTGGCTAGACGCTGCTGCAACCGTGCATAAAACTCTGTTTAGCATGCGACAAGTTGCCGGTATTAGATTTGAGGCTGATCATGACAACAACTAATTTCCCTCAAAGTTGGCAAGACCAACTCACCAAACTTGGCTTTGAGCATTTAACTCCCATTCAAGAACAACTCTTTCAACCTATTACAGACGGTGAAAATGTCCTTGGGATAAGCCCTACCGGAACTGGAAAAACACTTGCCTACCTTTTCCCAACTCTTCTAAAACTAAAACCTAAGAAATCCCAGCAATTACTTATCTTAGCTCCCAACACTGAGTTAGCTGGACAGATTTTTGACGTTACTAAAACGTGGGCTGAACTACTTGACTTAACAGCTCAACTCTTTCTATCTGGTTCCAGTCAAAAACGACAAATTGAACGATTAAAAAAAGGTCCTGAAATTCTCATTGGTACGCCAGGACGCATTTTTGAACTTATCAAACTAAGAAAAATCAAAATGATGAATGTTGATACAATCATTCTGGATGAATTTGATCAACTGCTTAGCGATTCGCAATATCATTTCGTTCAGCAGATCCTGCACTATGTACCACGTGAACATCAATTGATTTACATGAGTGCGACTGCTAAGTTTGACCAAGACAAGCTTGCTGAAAATACTTTGCTCATCAAACTGGAAGATCAACAGCTTGACAATATTCAACATTTTTATATGCAGGTCAAACAGCGCGACAAAGTTGAATATTTGCGAAAGCTGGCTCAAGTCTCAGAATTTCGTGCCCTTGTCTTTTTCAATGCTCTCTCAGACTTAGGAAATGCTGAGGAAAAACTACAATATCGTCAGATTCAGGCCGTGTCTCTGGCAAGTGATGTCAATGTCAAATTCCGCAAAGTCATCTTGAACCAATTTAAAAATGACGAACTCACACTCTTACTTGCTACCGACTTGGTAGCTAGAGGAATTGACATTGATTCTCTCGAATGTGTCATCAACTATGACCTGCCTCGCGATCTGGAAACCTATACACACCGTGCTGGACGAACCGGCCGTATGGGCAAAGAAGGCTATGTCATTACATTCGTCAGCCACCCAGAAGAATTAAAAACGCTTAAAAAATATGCTCACGTTCAAGAAATTATCTTAAAAGATCGTGAACTCTATGTGAAATAAAAAGAGTATAGAAAAAGGATAGGAAATAACCATTTCTATCCTTTTTTTCTATCTAATTTGCACCGTAATACAGCTGATGTCCTTCCAATCGATGATTCAGAAGTTCACTAACTGTAACCAAAGTGTACCCATTCTTTTGCAAATATTCAATCACACTCGGCAAGGCATTAATGGTTGTTTGATGAATATCATGCATTAAAATAATTGATCCCGGACAAGTCTGCTTTTTCACTTGCTCCATGATAGACCCAGTATTGCGATTTTTCCAATCCAAGCTATCCACATTCCACATGATGAAAGACATATCAACAGCATTTCGGATTGTATCGTTGATAGCTCCATAGGGCGGACGCATCATTTTTGGACTCTCTCCGATAACAGCCCGAAGTGCTGCTTGTGTATCCTCAATCTGTTTTTTCGCTTGTTCAAGAGCAAGAGTTGGTAACTGCGGATGACTCCAACTATGATTGCCAATCTCATGCCCCTCATCGTGAACACGTTTGACAAGTTGCTCATTTCCAGCTACATTTTTCCCCAACATGAAAAAAGTTCCTTTGACATGGTATTTGGCTAAAATATCCAAAGCCTGCGATGTCGTTGCTGCATTGGGACCATCGTCAAACGTCAAAACTACTAATTTTTGCTGTTTTTTAGCTTGATAGGACTGATAAGCTGCCAAATCCTCTCCCTTTAAATAATGCTCATCAATCACCTCATACAAAGCTGATAAGGCAATTTCCATATTTGAAGCTCGTTCATTGTTGTTATAAAATAGCTTGAGTTTTCCTTTTTCATAACTGAATATCCATTGAGAGGTATCCTTTGCTTGAAATTCCTGCAGAATCTTCTGCTCTTTTGTTTTATGGAGAGTGGTGATTTGCTGCTGCATTTCTTCTAGCAATATCTTTTTGGCGTGCTCAGCATTTTTAAAAAGTCGATTTAAGCTAAACAATTTATTGTCAGACGACATGTAAAGCGAGTCCAAAACCTCTTCTCTAGCCTTTCCAACTTTCGTAGTCAACACTGGATAAGATAGTCGCTTGATTTCAACTTGCTTTACTCCAGAAAAATTTGTCTCTGTAAAATGACTCACATAAAAAATAAGTTTATCGTATTGCGATGCTTGACTTTGTTTATCTGAAAATTTCTGAATATCGGCATTGATTTTCTCTTTAATAACACCAATATCTTGCTTACTCTCTGTTAATGGATAGTAAGACGTAATGAGCCGACTTCCTACACGTCCTGTTTGCTTTCGTACTGAACCCTGATGATATTTTGTATCTGCCCTTTTCAGAACTTGTGAAATTTGTTGATTTAATTTTCTTTCTTGCAGTAATTTTCTAATCCGAAAACTCCCAAAAATAATAATCATTAAAAAAGCGACATTTAGGACAATGAGAAGTATTTTTTTCACTACACTACCTTTCTACCTCGTCTCTTTCGTTTAAAAAAGACTTTACCTACTAAAAAAGGCTAAAATAGTTTCAAGCCTTTCATTTGCAATTATTTACAAACTTATAAAGTTTTTTCTTGAATCACTTCAACTTTATAACCATCCGGATCCTTAATAAAGTAATAATTCGGCTTTGTTCCAGGAAGTCCATTTGGCTGTGTAACCTCATATCCTTTAGCAGTGTGTTCAGCGTGAAGCTGTAGCAAATCAGCCGTACTCAAAGCTACATGAGAAAATCCATCGCCAATCACATAAGGTCCGTGTCCATAATTATAAGTCAATTCTAACTCATACTCATCACCTTCAAGCCCCAAATAAACAATTGTAAATTGATGTTCTGGGAAGTCCTTGCGCCGTAATTCTTTAAATTCAAATGCATCTGCATAAAATGCAATAGATTTTTCTAGATCTTCCACTCGCAAGCACGTATGCAACATTTTAGAAGCCATAGCATCCTCCTTTGCTTTTTTCCATTATATCCTAAATCACGAATTTTCTCCAGTTTTAGCTAAAAAAATAAGGAGTGAGATAGCATTTAGTTCCATCCCACTCCTGTAAAGTTGCTGAGTTTGAAAAACGAACAGTCTTGAGACTTGTTTCGCAAATTCTATCTTGCAACTTCAAAGCTATACTTTGAACAATCAACCACTGCATCGTTATTTTATGACACAGTATGATTTAAGGCTGAAAACATTCTCCCAGCCTATTTTCATTATTTACCTAATTTTGCTTTAGCTGCATCTGCAAGAGCTGTGAAAGCTGCTGCATCGTTGACAGCCAAGTCAGCCAGCATTTTACGGTTTACTTCAATTTCAGCCAATTTCAAACCGTGCATCAATTGTGAGTATGACAAACCATTCATACGAGCTGCCGCATTGATACGTGTAATCCACAATTTGCGGAAATCACGTTTCTTTTGACGACGGTCACGGTATGCATAGTAGTAAGAATTCATTACTTGTTCTTTTGCAGTACGGAACAAGATATGTTTTGCACCATAGTAACCTTTAGCTAATTTTAAAATACGTTTACGACGTTTGCGTGATACAACGCCACCTTTAACACGTGCCATTTATATTTCCTCCAATATTTCCTAGAATAATCTGCTACAAAATCTCTTATTTAAGACCTGTCAGCATTGCTTTGATACGTTTGAAATCTCCTGAATGCACCATTGCTGCTTTACGAAGATGACGACGTTGTTTTTTAGTTTTTCCGTGGAAACGGTGAGAAGTGTAAGCACGGAAACGTTTCAAGCCACCAGAACCTGTACGTTTGAAACGTTTAGCTGATGCGCGGTGTGTTTTTTGTTTTGGCATGATATTTTTCTCCTTTTTCTAACTTCTGACAGATTATTTTTTGTCAGGGATTGGTGCTAACTGCATGAACATTTGACGTCCATCCATTTTAGCTCTTTGTTCAATAATCGCAATGTCTTGCGTTGCTTGAGCAAAGTCGGCTAATACTTTAGCTCCGATTTCTTTGTGAGTAATCATCCGCCCTTTAAAGCGAATAGAAACCTTCACTTTATTTCCTTTTTCAAGGAACTTGCGTGCGTTGCGAAGTTTTGTATCAAAGTCACCTTTGTCAATCGTTGGACTGAGACGAACTTCTTTCACGGTAACAACACTTTGCTTTTTGCGTTGTTCTTTTTGTTTTTTCTGATACTCAAATTTGAACTTTCCATAGTCCATAATTTTCGCAACAGGGGGTTTAGCTTGTGGTTGAATCAGAACAAGGTCCACATTTGCATCGTCAGCAATTGCTTGTGCTTCGCTAAGTGGTTTAATGCCTAATTGCTCACCATCAAGACCGATCAAACGAACTTCACGCACACGAATTTCATCATTGATGAATAAGTCTTGTTTTGCTATGGTTTTCACCTCTTTTTTATTTTTAGAGAAAAACAAGAGCGGACTTGCTAACGCAAGCCCGCACTACATGATAGTATTTCATCTCTGAAACTTAATCCGTAGAGCCAGACAACGTTAGTCGCAAGGCGAGAAGCTCTCACTTCTGCTTTTCTCAACTTTTATATGATATCAAGTTTCAGATTATTTGTCAAGGATTTTTTTAGCTTTTTCTTCGATAAAAGCAACAACTTCAGCAATTCCGATACCCGTTGTATCAAAATGAATGGCATCAACTGCTGGTTTTAAAGGAGAAACCGCTCGATGACTGTCTTTATAGTCCCGATCTGCAATTTCTTTTTTCAGAGTTTCTAAGTTCGTCGGAATGCCTTTTTCAAGATTTTCTTTATAACGACGCTCAGCTCTTTCGTCAACTGAGGCTACGAGGAAAATTTTTAATTCTGCATGAGGTAGCACAACCGTTCCAATATCACGACCATCCATGACGATACCACTTTGAGATGCAATTTCTCGCTGTAAATCCACCAACTTTTCTCGTACTTCTGGAATTGCAGACACCCAAGAGACATTGTTGGTCACTTCGTTTTCACGAATCGGATGCGTCACATCTACATCTCCGACAAAAACAAGCTGCTCCCCATTTTTATCACGCCCAAAACTAACTGGATAAGTGTCTAATAATGCGACAATTTCAGACCACTTTTCTGCAGATAAATCATTTTGTAAAGCTAAGTACGTCGCCGCACGATACATAGCGCCTGTATCCAAGTAAGTGTAGTCGAAATCTTTCGCAATAATCTTAGCAACCGTTGACTTTCCGCTTGAAGCCGGACCATCAATGGCAATTTGAATTTGTTTCATTCTACACTCCTATCGAATTTTCACCACATCACCTGGATTGGCATACCAAGCGCCTGTTGTCATATGAGAAGGATTCAAACGCTCCAATTCAGCAATCGAAATCCCTGCACGCGCAGCAATGGCCGCCTCACCTTCTCCAGCTTGAACAGTAAGCGTTCCTTCAGATGATTGCGTTTGACTGCTATCACTTGTTGCCTTAGAAGACTCTGGAACGCTAGAACTTTCACTTGGTTTGCTGGTAGCCTTAGTATTATAAAAGCCCTGTGTTGCTGCTTTTTTGCTGCTTCCGCCAGTTGATAAATAAATCATCATACCTACAATTGTAATCACCATGATGAAAAAAATAACCGCTAAAATTGTCAACACACGATTGGCCGCTACATCGCTCGTTTTTTTACTTCTCGTCAATTCTTTTTCTCCCTTGTCGTAAATATCTTCTTCCCATGGTTCCTTTGCCATGACTTCCTCCTTGTATTTTTTCAAAATTCCGATTACAATATGAGTATGAAAGTGACACTCATTCCTGAACGATGCATTGCCTGCGGGCTTTGCCAAACCTATTCTGAACTATTTGATTATCATGACAATGGCATTGTTAAATTTCATCAAGACGATGAACTTCTGGAAAAAGAAATTCCTGAAACACCTGATGTTATTGAAGCTATCAAAAACTGTCCTACAAAAGCTCTTAAGAAAGAGTAGTTTTTTTAGGATGAGCATAATAGGTTTCAAAATAGTCTACGTGGGTGAAGTTGTCCATTAGTTCAACTTCACCTTTAAAATGATCATTCAAAGCCAAAGCATTTACAAAATACTTCTTAGGCCACTTACGCATACAAAACGTACGGCCTTTTTCTTTGCCATCAAATAAAAGAGTAATAGAAGTTTTTGTCACTTCTACTTTACGAATTGTTGAAATTTCAATCTTCGAAGGTGTAAATGGATTTGCCGTAGTAATTCTTAAAATCCCGTTGTCGTATATCGTAAAATATCTATGTACACCAATCCCCAATAATACCATGAACAAAAAGAAAGAGAAAAGAACTAAAAACGGAACTTCTGAACTCTCAAATAAAAATGCAAAACCTATAAAAATCGGAATGACCGATAAAGACCAATAAATGATTAGAAGAGAAAGATCTGGTTGCCAATGATAGCGCAACTGACCAAATATCTTTATCATGTCTACACCCCCTCTTATATAGTTTATCATAAAAAAAAGAAAAATGGGAGTGAGATTGGACAACAAAAGAAAAAATTAAGGAAGTGAAAGAATACTAGCTCTAATCCCTTATTAAATTAGTCGAAAATGGCAGATGTGATAGAGATAATCGCCTCAACGAAAATGCAAATAGGTCAAATTCCACTTTCTCAAGATTCAGCCGATAGAGTTAAATCTTATATTTTCATTTTTAATAGATTTCCAATATTTTGAGCTGTTCGGATGAGATTTTCTTCTGCCTTGGCTAGAATAATAGCTAGAGGTTCGACTTGAGAAATGATTGGGAAAGCAGCTTGAATGTTTTCTACTGGAAAAGCAGGTAAGTCATCACTTAGGCTCCCACAAATAGCGATAACGGGGACATTCCTTGGTGTTCTTCTTGCCACTCCAATCGGGGCTTTGCCTGCCAAACTTTGTTGATCCATTCGTCCTTCACCCACGATGACTAAATCAGCCTTTTTGACACGATTATCAAAATCAAGCAAGTTAAGACAAGTATCAATTCCTGAAACAATTTTTCCATGCGCAAATGTCACCAGACCAGCTGCCATACCTCCTCCAGCACCTGCACCAGCCAGCGAAAAAATTGCTGGATTAGCCTGTTTATAAAATGTTGCCATTGCCTGATCCACTTGAGAAAATAGCAGAGCGGATAAGCCTTTTTGTCCTCCAAAAACGTATGTTGCGCCGTTTTCACCACAGAGAGGATTCGTGACATCTGTCAAAATCTGGATGTCCAGATTTTCTAAAATTGTAGGAACTTTGTCAGCTGAAATGCGAGCCACACGCCCCAACGATGCACCTTTTGCTTGAAGCAAATGATTGTCTTTATCGAAAAATTCATAACCCAGTCCAACTGCCATTCCAATCCCACCATCATTGGTAGCAGAGCCCCCTACGCCAATATAGATTTGCCTCACACCTTCCTTGGCTAGATACAAAATCAACTCTCCCAATCCCCTGGTATCAAGAGTCAGAGGATTTCTTTTTTCTGGTGAAATAGAGGCTAAACCAACCAAATCAGCCATTTCAAAGAGAGCTATATCTCCTTTGCGAGCATATTTCATCGAAACAGGTTCTCCGAAAGGCCCAGTTACGATGTGAGTATAAGTGTCTAACTGCAAGGCTGCGATCAAAGCTGTCATCGTTCCTTCACCACCATCTCCAATGGGTAGCAAGTCAAATGTCGCTTCAGGGAGTGCCTTGGAAAATCCTGCTTTTATAGCCTCTGCAACACTTTGGGCTGATAAACTTTCTTTAAAAGAATCTGGTGCAATTAAAATATGCATGACTTAGTCCTCACTTTCTATCTCTTCCAAAATTTTTATGACTTGATACAAGTCCGTTTGATTGATTTGATACGGCGCTTGTTCTCTCACAAGAGGCTTGGCGTTAAAAGCAATCCCGATTCCTGCCGTCAATATCATTGGGAGGTCATTGGCACCGTCTCCTACAGCAATGGTTTGAGCAAGAGTCAAATTGTTTTCCTCCGCCCATTGTCTTAGCATTGCTTTTTTGACTTCTTTTGTGACAATTGTTCCTAAAACTCTGCCGGTTAGCTTACCGTCTTTCACTTCTAAACGATTAGCTTTTACGTAATCTACATTCAATTTCGCGGCTAATTCGTCTACCATCTCATGAAAGCCACCTGATACAACGCCAACCTTGTATCCACGCTGATGCATGTCTTCTATCAACTGTTGAGCTCCTTTTGTAAAATGAATTTGCTTAGAAACTCGTTTAAAAATTGTTTCAGGAAGTCCTTTGAGCAAGGCCACGCGTTCTATCAGAGCTGTCTCAAAATCATATTCCCCTTGCATAGCCCGTTCTGTAATGGCTGCGACTTGCTCACCAACTCCTGCTGCAGCACCTAGCAAATCAATTCCTTCTTCTCTAATCAAGGTACTGTCAACATCCAGTACCAATAGCCCTCTTGTTTTCACATCATCACCCCATATATTGCTTGTATTATATAAAAAATTGATTAACAAAACAAGTTGCAATAGAAAGAAAAAAGCCTCGTTTGCTGTACAAACAAGAGCTTCTTTACTTTATTCAATACCAATTTCAGTACGTACAATATCTGCAATTGTATCAACGTAATAGTCTACTTCTTCGTGGCTTGGTGCTTCTGCCATGACTCGTAAAAGTGGTTCTGTTCCGCTTGGACGAACAAGAATACGACCATTGCCAGCCATTTCCGCTTCCATTTTTTCAATCACCGCTTTAATAGCAGGTACTTCCATAGCCTTGTGCTTCATGCTGTTTTCAACACGGATATTGACCAATTTTTGTGGATAAATCGTTACTTCTGACGCTAATTCAGACAAAGGTTTACCTGTTTCTTTCATCACTTTTGTCAATTGAACGGCTGTTAGCTGACCGTCACCCGTCGTATTATAATCCATGATGATTACGTGACCAGATTGCTCACCGCCCAAATTGTAACCAGATTTGCGCATTTCTTCTACAACATAGCGGTCACCAACAGCTGTAATCACCTTGTTAATGCCTTCACGATCCAAAGCTTTATGGAAACCAAGATTTGACATAACAGTTGTTACAATTGTATTTTGAGCAAGCAAACCTTTTTCAGAGAGGTATTTCCCGATGATATACATAACTTTATCACCATCGACAATCTCACCATTCTCATCAACTGCAATCAAGCGATCGCTATCTCCGTCAAATGCCAGACCAAGTGCTGATCCTGATTCACGGACTGTTTCTTGCAATTTTTCAGGATGTGTAGAGCCAACATTCAAGTTGATATTTAGCCCATCTGGATTTTCCCCGATGACCGTCAATCTAGCTCCCAAATCCGCAAATACCTGACGAGCACTCGTTGAAGCAGCACCATTTGCTGTATCAAGGGCAACTTTCATTCCCTCTAAATCAAGACCAGTAGATACGAGATATTGTTGATATTTGCGCAATCCTTCTGGATAATCCATAAGAGTTCCTAAACCTTCCGCACTTGGACGCGGTAAATCGTCTTCTTTGGCATCAAGAAGAGCTTCAATTTCCAATTCACGCTCATCGTCCAATTTATAGCCATCGCCACCAAAGAATTTAATACCGTTGTCAAGTGCAGGATTGTGGCTAGCTGAAATCATGACACCAGCACTTGCTCTCTCAGATTTCACCAGATAAGCAACGCCTGGCGTGGCAATAACTCCGAGCTTATAAACACGAATCCCAACAGACAAAAGTCCAGCTACTAAAGCACTTTCCAGCATTTCTCCTGAAATACGTGTGTCACGTCCTACAAAGACACGGGGTACATCTTTCTCATGCTGGCTCAATACATAACCACCAAAACGCCCTAATTTAAAAGCTAACTCTGGTGTTAACTCCACATTTGCTTCTCCACGAACTCCGTCCGTTCCGAAATATTTTCCCATTTTTATAAAATCCTTTCAATACTTTTATTTGGATGAGCTCGTCGAACTCGAAGACGAACTTGATGATTTAACAGTAATTTTTATGGTTGTCTCATAAGGAGTAATCACACTTGGCAAAACTGTGCCATTTGCATCAACTGCCTGTAGTGGGGCATTTCCTGAATAGTTAGCGGATATTTTTTCACTAGTTGGCACTACCGCTTCTACATGATCGACCTTAGCCAGCGTATCTTCGTCACTTGTAACAGTTACCTTATTGTCACCAACCGTCACGCGATCAACCATCAACCCATCTGCTAACTGGGCTGAACTGATAGTTGTTTTCACTTCAACTGTCTTGCTTGCTTTCTTGCCAACTTTCACTGTAATCTTAGCTGGTGTGACAGTCGCAGTTAAACCACTAGGTAAATTTTTAATCGCCAAAGGTACTTCTCTCGTTCCTTCTGTAGCTTTTGTCAAATCTGCCACAACCTTGAATTTTCGTGTGCTTTCTTGCATTTCACTAGCAAGAGTCACACGATTAGATCCTGTCAACACTACTGACACTTCAGATGCAAACCCACTGATAAAATATTTTTCACTATTGTATTTAATATCAATTGGTACACTAGGCAAGGTGTTGGTATAGTTTTCAGAAGTTGTTTGTCTAGCATTTGAATTATTTTGGTAATTTGTCGTGGTGGCGTAAATAAATAAAACACCCGCAAAAAAGATGGAAGAAATGATGTACCAAATCTGTTTACGATTTTTCATGTTTCCAACCTCCTAGCACACGATTTCTAAATGGTGATTTTGGTTGTTCATCTGAGATCAGCACTTTCCGCAATTCTGCTTCAAATTCCTCTAATGTCAAATTATGCTTGAAAACTCCATTATGTGTAATAGAGATACCTCCAGTTTCCTCCGATACTACAAAAGTAAGGGCATCGGACACTTCTGACAGACCGATTGCCGCGCGGTGACGTGTCCCAAATTCCTTAGAAATCCCTGTATTTTCTGTGAGCGGAAGATAAGCGCAAGAAACAGCTATTTTATTGTCTCTTACAATGACAGCACCGTCATGCAGCGGTGTATTGGGAATGAAGATATTGATTAACAACTCACCTGATACATCGGCATCTAAAGGAATCCCTGTTGCAATGTATTCTTGCAAGGTTCTGCTACCTTGGATAGCAACGAGAGCCCCAATTTTCCGCGGACTCATATAATCCACTGCTTTGACAAATGCCTGCACCATTCTTTCTTCTGAGCTAATGGGTGCTGTTGAAAACAAATCTGTTGCACGCCCCAGCCTTTCCAGACCTGTACGAATCTCAGGTGTAAAAATCACAACAGCCGCAATAACTCCATAGGTAATGACTTGATTAATCAACCAAGAAACCGTTGTTAAACCAATGGCATTGGCAAGAATCTGAGCCAGCACAAAGATTAAAACCCCTCGAACGAGAATCATAATTTTAGTACCAGCGATTGCTTTTGTAAAATAAAATAAAATCCAAGCAACCAGTGCAATATCTATAATATTGGTAACAATACTCCAAGGGCTAGAAAATAAACTAGACCAATATTGGAGATTGGACAATTGCTGAAAATTCATTTTCAGTGTCCTCTCTTTCTCAACCTAAAAACGTTCTTGACTATTATATCACTTTTCAAGATATTTTTCTGTAACCTTCTTTACTTTTTTATGATAAAATATTTCTTATGAAGATAAATACTATGTTGGGCACTCTTGCAGGGAAATCCTCCCATTTTGTTTTAAGCAAACTGGGACGTGGTTCAACTCTGCCTGGAAAACTTGCTCTGAAATTTGACAACGACATTTTAAACATACTAGCTCGTGATTACGAAGTAGTGGTGATTACAGGGACAAACGGTAAAACTCTGACTACTGCTCTTACAGTTGGAATCCTCAAAGAGGCTTTTGGCGAAGTTGTGACCAATCCCAGCGGAGCCAATATGATTAGCGGGATTGCGACGACTTTTCTGACCGCTAAAAAAGGAAAATCTGGCAAGAATATCGCTGTACTGGAAATTGATGAAGCGAGTCTTTCTCGCATTTGCGACTACATTAAACCGAGCCTTTTCGTCTTTACCAATATTTTCCGCGACCAAATGGATCGTTACGGGGAGATTTACACAACCTACCAAATGATTTTGGATGCTGCTCAAAAGGTTCCTACGGCAACCGTCTTGCTAAATGGAGACAGTCCGCTGTTTAACTCTGTTACTCTCAAAAATCCGGTTCAATATTATGGTTTTGATACAGAAAAAGGAAAGCCAAAACTAGCTCATTACAATACGGAGGGTATTCTCTGTCCTAAATGTCAGCACATTCTAAAATACAAGCTCAACACTTATGCCAATCTAGGCGATTATATTTGTGAGCACTGTGGCTTTAGGCGCCCTGAATTAGACTACAAACTAACCCAATTGACCAGTCTTCGTCACAACAGTTCGGATTTTGTCATTGACGGTCAAAGCTATCACATCAATATCGGTGGTCTCTACAATATCTACAACGCTTTAGCTGCCGTTTCCGTTGCTCAATTCTTTGAAGTTGAGCCGACTACTATCAAGACTGGTTTTGACAAGAGCAGAGCTGTTTTCGGACGTCAGGAAACTTTCAAGATTGGCAACAAGGAGTGTACGCTAGTTCTCATTAAAAATCCTGTTGGAGCTACGCAAGCTCTAGAAATGATTAAACTAGCTCCTTATCCATTTAGCTTGTCAGTTCTGCTCAATGCTAATTATGCGGACGGTATCGATACGAGCTGGATCTGGGATGCAGATTTTGAGCAGGTTTTAAACATGGATATCCCGCATATGATTGCTGGCGGGGTTCGTCATTCTGAGATTGCCCGACGCTTGCGGGTGACTGGCTATAATGCTGAACAAATCAGTGAAGTAGCTGATTTAAGCCGGGTCTTTGAAAAAATTAAAAACCAAGAAACCAAGCATGCCTATATCCTAGCTACTTACACCGCCATGCTAGAGTTTCGCGAATTGCTGGCTTCTCATCAAGTCGTCAGAAAGGAGATGAACTAATGGTTTATACATCACTAACTTCTCCTGAAAATCGGGATTATACTTATGATTTGAAGATTGCTCATCTCTATGGCAATCTCATGAATACCTACGGTGACAATGGCAATATTCTCATGCTCAAATATGTAGCTGAAAAGTTAGGCGCTCGCGTTCAAGTTGATATTGTCTCACTTGAAGATGAATTTGATAAAGATTACTATGATTTGGCGTTTTTCGGCGGAGGGCAAGACTACGAGCAGACCATTGTGGCACGAGATCTGCCTGCAAAAAAAGATAGTTTGGAAGAATTTATCAATCATGACGGCGTGGTGCTAGCTATTTGTGGTGGCTTTCAGCTTCTAGGTCAATATTACATTGAAGCTTCTGGTCGGCGGATTGAGGGACTTGGAATTATGGGACATTACACTCTCAATCAAAAAAATAATCGCTATATCGGCGACATCAAGATTCATAATGATGAATTTGACGAAACCTACTATGGTTTTGAAAATCACCAAGGACGGACATTCCTATCTGAAGATGAAAAACCGCTCGGCAGAATTATTTATGGGAATGGAAACAACAAGGAAGACCAAAGCGAAGGCGTGCACTACAAGAATGTCTTTGGCTCTTACTTCCACGGTCCTATCCTATCCCGCAATGCCAATCTAGCTTACCGCCTAGTGACAACCGCCCTGAAGAATAAATACGGTCAAGAGATTCCACTCGCCAACTACGAGGACATTCTAGCGCAAGAAGTCCCCGAAGAATACGGCGACGTCAAGAGCAAGGCAGAGTTTGAATAAAAATTAGGTCAACAAAAGGAGATAAATGATGAAAGAAAGAATGCACTACATTTTACTGCTACTTGCAATCCTCCTAATCGCTGGACTATCTTTGGCTAATATGCAAAGCGTCACCGTTAGCTTTATTCTCTTTCGTTTTAAAATTCCACTGATTCTCTTAATTTTACTCTCTGTCTTACTTGGAGCTATCACTACTATCCTCATCAGCATGCCGAAGAATTTTTCTCTCAAAAATGAATTAGCCAAAGCCAAAAAAGAACTCAAAACAAAAAACTAGGTTGGAATCCAACCTAGTTTTTTGAAGATATTCTTAAAAAGTTCGGATTTTACTTTCGGACACGTCTTTCTTTGTCAAAATCTTCTTGTCCGAAAATCGGACGACATTATTTTTTCAAAAAAGCTTTGTCCGAAACAAGAATGTTCAGAATTTGCTCCAAAAACTTCCTTCCGAAAACTGGTCAAAGCAATCTCTCCCCTAAAACTTGTCGTCCGCATGTGGAAAATGGAAAATTACTTAAAAGTTCCCCCGTCCTTCATGAAGGACGAGGTTTTTTGCTCAAAAAACTCTCATCCCCATTTGGAATGTTCGGGATTTACTCTCAGGGAAGAATTCCTCCGCTTCGGATGAACTTTCTTGACTTAAAAATAGCTCGCTCACACCTGTTCTGCCACTTCTTCCCACTCTGTCATGGCTGCTTCCTGTCGTTCAGTCAGCTGGTCTAGCTTCTGCTGAAACTCCATAAGCTCGCTCGCATCATTGGTCTCCTGCATAGCTGTAGTCAACTCGGTCGTTTGCATCTCCAGCTCTTCGATTTCAGCTTCTAGCTGCTCCAAACGGCGAGCTAATTTTCGAGTTTCTTTCTGCGTTTCTTTCTGGAGTTGGTAGTTGGTGACTGGCTGAGGTTGAGTGGGCTCTGATGCAGTAGCTTTCTCCTCCTGCAAAGCTTCCAGCTCTGCTTTTTTCTCCAGATAATAGTCATAATCGCCCAGATAAAGAGTAGAGCCAGTATCAGAAAGCTCGATAATCTGCGTGGCAACGCGGTTAATAAAGTAGCGGTCATGGCTAACAAAGAGCAGAGTGCCGTCAAAGTCAATCAGGGCATTCTCCAACACCTCTTTGCTATCAATATCTAGGTGGTTGGTTGGCTCATCCAGCACCAAGAAATTTTTATTTTCCATAGACAGCTTAGCCAGTAAAAGCCGCGCCCGTTCCCCACCTGACAGCATACTAACAGACTTTTTGACATCATCGCCTGAGAAGAGAAAGGCACCCAGACGATTGCGGATTTCCACTTCTGGTGTTAGCTTAAAATCATTCCAAAGCTCGTCCAAGACTGAATTGCTCGGTGTCAATCGGCTTTGAGTCTGATCATAGTAGCCCAGTTCCACATTTGCCCCCAGATGCTCCTGCCCACGGATAAAAGGAATTTGTCCTACAATGGACTTGATAAGAGTTGTTTTCCCAATACCATTTGGTCCGACAATAGCTACTGCGTTAAATTTACGAATATCCAGATTGATAGGCTCGGACAACACTTGGTTATCATAACCAATAGCCGCATCTTCTACAGTCAGAACGACATTTCCAGAAGGCTTAGCCGAGCGAAAGGTCATATTAGCAGAACGACTGCCTCTGTCTGGCTTGTCCAGACGCTCCATTTTTTCCAGCTGTTTGCGTCTGGATTGAGCGCGTTTGGTTGTAGATGCCCGAACCAGATTGCGATTGACAAAATCCTCCAAAGCAGCAATTTCCTTCTGCTGTTTTTCATAATTCTTGGCCTCCGTCAAGAGCTTCTGCTCCTTTTGCTGAACAAAACTAGAGTAATTTCCCACATAGCGGTCCAACGAATGCTGGGTCAAGTCCAGTGTCACAGTGGCTACTTTATCAAGAAAATAACGGTCGTGACTGACAATGATGAGAGCTCCGCTATAGTTGCTCAAGTAATTTTCCAGCCAAGCAATCGTCTCTATATCCAAGTGGTTGGTAGGCTCATCCAGTACCAATAAATCTGGCTTTTCCAGTAGCATTTTCGCTAGAGCCAATCGAGTATTCTGCCCGCCCGAAAGCTCTTCTATTTTCATCTGCCACATGGACTCATCAAACTTGAAACCATTGAGAATCGCACGAATATCTGCCTCATAGGTAAAGCCGCCTGCCTGACGGAAATCCTCTGACAAGCGGTCATAGTCTGTCATCAGTTTTTCCAGATCCGTCCCAGTTAAATCCCCCATAGACAGCTCCATCTGTCGCAATCGTTGCTCCTGCTGACGTAAATCATCAAAGACATGCAGCATTTCATCGTAAATGGTATTGACAGACTCAAAGCGACTGTCCTGCGCCAAATAAGACAGGGATATATCCCGCCTTTTATTGACTTCCCCAGCACTTGGGGCTTCTTCACCGACTAAAATCTTCAAAAGAGTGGACTTACCAGCTCCATTTTCCCCTACTAAGGCAATTCTATCTCGTTCATCCACTTGCAGGTTGATATTATCAAAAAGAACCTCCCCTGCAAAAGAGCGTTCAATCTTATTTGCTTGTAAAATAATCATAAACCTATTATAGCAGATTCCTATCTCAACTGCTATCTTAGAAAACAAAAATACGGTTCATTTCGACCGCATTTTCATTTAAAACTACTTAAAATCTCTTGATTTTGCATCACAAGGTAAATACCTAATAGAATAATCAAAGCAAAAAGCCCTAATTTGATGATTCCTTTTACAAAACGAATGACCCAAAGAATTATCATCGAACCAATCAACCACATCACAGCTGAATGATTGAAAAATCCTTGAATAGCTTGACTATTTTGACCAAAGAAATTCTGAATGGACACAGGAACATGTTCCTGCCATGCAGCTGTCACACCGATATGATTGGCAATATCAGAACCACTTTGCCATAGCCATGCAAAAATACTAGAATTAAAGACAAACAAGAAAACTTGCTCTGGGAAACGTCTAATGATTTTAAAGATATTTCTTATCATTTTATGCTTGATACAACTCCTTTACTGCTTGAACATCTACTGCTTGAATCCCGTAAAGCGAGCCAGCGGACTGCATGACAGATTTTTCTTCATTATGTTCTAATCCAATCGCATGTCCCAGTTCGTGTTCTGCTGTGTTTACGATTCGTTCATAAGAGTAGCCGTATTGACTATTCAATAGATAGTAACGATTTAGCCGAACCGTTACATTTGTGAAGCGTTTCGTCAATAAATTAGTTTGTGATTCTGCCTCACCTGCCGCACTCACCGTACCATCATTCATCTCTGTCGCCACAATATTGGCTTGATTTTTATCATTTACAATCTGAAAAGTGAAAGCCCCTGTTTGATTCCAAGCACGAATGGCTTCTTGATAAGCTGAGTGAAATGTCTCATCTTGTGTATCTATATAAACCGTAGCGCTTGCTGTGTCCCATCGAACACCAGACGCTTGGTGAACATGATTGTCCGATAGCTGTTTGGTCAGGTCTTTCACATTTTGCCCGACGCCTAGTTGACTATCCTGTCCACTTACATATCGGTAAATTTGACTGACATCTTGCTGAAGTGTTGTCGAAAAACTGCTTTTAGAAGGACTCATGATATACAAGATTCCCACTAAAAAGAGTGCTGTTAATGCAAGACTATAAACTAAACGCCATATCAAGCGCAACAGCGCCGAAAATATTCGAAATATAAACCTCATACTTCCCTCCTAATCTCAAATGTAAAGAGTAAGTATAATGAGATTCTCTTAAAAATTTCTTAACATAGAGAACTGTAAAAGAAAGAATAAAATATTGACAAAAAAATGTAAATTGCTGTCAAAAAAGTCATCTCTCAAGCAACTTTAGGATAAGCGCTCCTCCACTTCAAAATCAATCGGCAACCATTTCAGAAATTCTTCTAGTTGATTTTCCCAATAATACCACTCATGCTTTCCCGGATTATGATGATAGGTGATATCTAAGCCACATTCGCGCAATTGTTTAACAGCTACTTCATTTGCTTGATAAAGAAAATCCTGCTCCCCACACCAAGCGTAAAATTTAGTCTTTTTATCTGACTTCTTTGTCATTGTCGTCAAAAAATGCTGCTTGACATCAGCTGCTTTCAAATCACCAAACACACCTTGCCAATAGTTGAGCGTCCCACCTGGAAGTTCTTCTATGTCCACATCATCTAGACCGAGCCCAATAGCGCCTGAAAATGACCCTGCATAAGAGAATCGATCTGTCGTCAAGGCTATTTTATAAGCCCCATAACCTCCCATTGACAGACCTGCAATAAATGTTTTCTCCCGTTTCCGACTCATATTGGGGAAGAATCGCTGCATAACCTCAGGCAATTCTTTTGCTATGGCATCATAATAATTCAATCCATAAGCAGTATTGGTGTACCAAGCAAGATCTGTTGATGGCATAATGACAATTAAATTTGTATGGCGCAGTAAACGCTCAATATTCGTCCGTTTTCGCCACGAATTTTCATTGCCGCCCATGCCGTGCAAAAGGTAAAGAACGGGAATATCCGTATCTGCTACCTGATCGGGAGCTACTGCATCCGCATCAGGATAGATGACATTGACACGACGCTCCATTTCCAACACTGCTGAATGATACTCTATTTCAAAAAATGCCATTTTTTCTCCTTTTAATATAAATGTAAGAAAGGGGTTGGAACAAACGTCCTGACCCCACTATTTTATCACTATATAAAATGTGCTAATTTAACCTGCTTAACGCACTTCCATTACAACGGGTAAAATCGCCGGACGACGTTTGGTTTGCTCAAAGAGATATTTCGCAAGATTGTCACGCACCGAGCCTTTCAACTCACTCCAGTCAAAATTATCTTTTGCAAGGTAATCTTCAACTGTTTTATTGATTAAGTCAGCACTCTCACGCAAAATATCACGGCTTTTCTTGACATAAACAAATCCACGTGTATGAACCTTGGCTTTGGAAATAATCTTCTTGTCACGACGGTTTACTGTAATGGCTACGATAAAGATACCATCTTCAGACAGAACTTTGCGGTCACGAAGAACGATAATTCCGACATCACCAATCGCATTTCCGTCAATCATAACATCACCAGAAGATACCGCACCAGCAGGTACAAAATCACCCTTTTCATATTCCATAATGCTACCACGCTTTGGAATAAAAATGTTCTCTGGCAACATACCAATTGCCATGGCAGCTTTAGCATGTGCTGCCAATTCACGATATTCTCCTTGAATTGGGAACAAGAATTTTGGCTGCAAGAGGTTTAACATCAATTGCAAATCGCGCTCATTTCCATGTCCAGACACTCGCAAATCTTGCGTAATTAGTTTGACAACACCACCTGCTTGGTAGATCATGTTTTCTACACGTGCCACCAAGGCTTCTTTTGCGATAGACGGTGTTGTAACAATATAAACCAAATCACCTTCTTTGATTTCTACATAACGGTGACGACCAATAGACATCTTGCGCAAGCCATTGATTGGCTCACCCATACGCCCAGTTTCCAAAATAATCAACTCATGATCTTCAAACTTGGACATTTCTTTTGGTTTGATTAGCAAACGTTCGTCCACAAGTGATAATTTCTTCAAGCGAATAGCTGTCCGAACGATATTTTCAATGTCAAATCCAGTCAACACAACACGACGCCCTGTCCTAGCAGCAGCTTCAAAGACTTGTTGAATCCGAGAAAGATTGCTTGCAACCGCCGCAACAATCACGCGTCCTTCCCAGTCTCCAATTGTATCGCTAATTTCCTTTGCAACTTCGCTCTCACTTGCCACTTGAATCGTACTATCCGCATTTGCAGAATCACTAAGAAGAGCTAGAACACCTTCACGACCAATTTCCGCCAAGCGAGCAAAATCTGTTGCGTAAGACTGACTAGCCGTTTGGTCAAACTTGAAATCACCTGTGTAAACAATATTCCCTTCAGACGTTTTCAAAACAATCCCTAAACTCTCTGGAATAGAGTGCGTTGTTTTAAAGAAAGATACAACTGTACCTCCAAAATCAATCTCTGTGTCTTCATCAATCACATGAAAATCATTGAACTTTTTGACCGTATCATTTCCTTTGACAAATAACTTAGCCAACTCAATCGTCAATTCTGAGCCAAATACAGGGACTTTCGTTTCAGCAAGTAAATAAGGCAAGGCACCAATTGCATCCGCATGCCCGTGTGTCAAAAAGACCCCTGCAATACGGTCCTTATTTTCAAACAAATAGTCCATATTGGGAATAACAAAATCCACACCAAGCTGTTCATTTTCTGGATATTTTAATCCGACATCCAGGACAAAAATAGATTCATCCACTTCAGCGATGTAAAGATTTTTCCCATTTTCACGTACACCGCCCAAAGCAATCAATTTAATATTGCTCATTGATTCTCCTTTTCAAATTTTTTTACTAACGGTCCTTGGAATCCCAAGTCGAATTACAGTTTTGCAAATCTTTTGCATATCTAATTTATTATACTACTTTTCATGATTTTTTTCAAAGAACAGAGCATACAAAAAACTCCTAGTTACTGTATATCTACAGAAAGCTAGGAGCCGTCTCTATTTGCTAATAAGTGATAGATAGACTTTCAGAAAGTAATTATCTGAAAAGAGATTCTTATGATGATTCCATCGTTATTTTATTAAAGAATGATTTTCTTGTCCACAATATATCAAAAACAAGTTTTTTCATCTAAAACAATAGCGGTTTTATACCAAAGCGTGAAAATCATTAAAAAGCTTCTACCGACTGCATCAAATAACATTCTTATTTATTCTTACTTTGCGTTCTTTATACGCGATGCAATTCTACAAACCACTACATGACATCTTCAGAAATATTTATCAAATACCTCCAATTAAGAAAAACAATTAGCAAATAGAAACTAATACATCATAAACGATTTAAAATATGAATGTTCCGATACCCATTGGAATCAGCCCTTTCTTATCTTTCTTTAATTATATTGTACACCTTCTTTTTTAAAAAAGCAAGCGTTTACATTCATTTTTTTAAAATATTTTTTACAAATGATAAATTGCAAGAATAAGTGCAACATTTATTCGAACTCATCCTCTAGAGCTTCACAAGCCGTTCTGTAACCTAAACATTTTCGTGGTCGGTGATTGATATCATATAAAGCCTTGTTCAAATCCTCATCAGAGATAGCGGCTAAATCTGTTTTCTTGGGGAAATATTCTCTTAGTAAGCCATTTGCATTTTCATTGCTTCCTCTCTGCCAGGATGAATAGGCGTCCGCAAAGAAAAAGGAAATTCCTAAGTTTTCTACCAGAGGATAGCAGGCAAACTCTTTTCCCCTGTCTGAAGTGAAGCTTTTAAGAGCCTCTTTTGGAAATAGCTCACAAAGTTGTTCAATGGCTGAAAACATGGCTTTGGCTGTTCTATCTGGTATCTTGAAAGCTAAGTAAAAGCGCGTTTTTCGCTCTAGAAAAGTAGCTAAACAGCCCTTGCTTTTGCCTCTGGAAGACACCACAGTATCAAGCTCCCAGTGACCAAAAGTTTTACGATTCCTGACCTCTTTAGGACGTTTGGCAATCGACGTGCCAATCCTAAATGTCCCACGTGTTTCTTTAGGTTGTCGAGTTTTTCCTTTACGACGAAGGACACTCAAATCCAAATCAATCAAACCAGCATAGAGCCAGTTATAGATGGTTTTAAAAGCGACCATCGGCCTTTGTTCAAGCTGATAGCGACCACAAATCTGTTCAGGCGACCAGGAGGATTTTAAACCGTCCTCAATTTCCTTTTTCAACTTTGGTGTCAAACGAGACTTCCGACCTTTTTGCTTAGCCCTGCGGTCGTACTCTTCCTGTGCTAAGACTGCAGAATAACCATTTTGACATCGCCCTAACTCTCTTGAAATGGTAGACTTATGGACACCAAGTTTACTTGCAATTTGGCAAGGTTTCAAACCGAATTCCAAGTAGGTTTCTATCTTTATTCAGTCAGTTATGGTAAGATGGTAGTAGCTCATAGTTTTTCCTCGGGTTCTGTTTGTGTGGTTACTTACAGTTTACACCAATGAAACACTATGAGTTTTTTTGTTGCACTACATTTTACAATTTATCAAATGAAAAGAGGCAGAATTAACCATTCAAACCTCTTCTCAATGTGGATTTTTATGCCCGTACTGTGACACTTGTGCCGTCTTCTTTATAAAGATTTATCAAACCTTCTTTACGACTGCGTACCATATCACCTGGATAAACCGGATGTGGCAAGGAAATCGTCAACAGTTCCATCGGATTTGGAGCCCGATCAATTTTATTTCCATCTGAATCATGTAAATCTGTAATGACTGCGTTAAAATGACGGAAACCAGGGCCATAAAATTCAACTGGGTCGCCCTCATTGATGACATTTCGTTGTCGAATAGTCGCTGTTTGCGTATCAGGGTCATAAGCCACCACTTCTGCCACAAATTTATATTGCGGAATTTTGCGGCGTGCTCCAAAAAGCTGCTCATTTTCAGTCGGTGTATGATAATAAAATCCTGTCGCCAATTCACGCTGCGCAACTTTCCACATTTCATCTACTAAATCTTGCTTGATTGCTTCAAACTTCTCAGGGCTTTCAAGATAAGCATCTACTGCCGCCTTGTAACAATTTGAAACAGTAGATACGTAGTGAATAGACTTCATGCGTCCTTCAATTTTCAAGCTGTCTACTCCATTTTCAATCATATCTGGAATATGGTCAATCATGGACATATCAACAGCTGACATAGAAAATTCTTCTGGAATTTCTCCTTTTAAGCTCTTGCGCTCTTGTCCAAAAGGCATATCGTAGAGATCATATTTCCAGCGGCAAGATTGAGAGCAGCCCCCACGATTGGCATCCCGCATACTCATGTGATTAGATAAAGTACAGCGCCCTGAGTAAGAAATGCACATAGCCCCATGAACAAAAGCTTCAATCTCCACATCGGTGTGTTTGCGGATTTCTGCTAGTTCTTCCATAGAAACCTCACGCGCCAAAACGACACGTGTCAACCCCAAATCTTTCCAAAATTCTAAGGTTTCATAGTTTGTTGCGCTAGCTTGTGTTGACAAGTGTACTTCCAAACCTGGCGCTTCTGTACAAGCAATGGCAATCAATGCTGGGTCAGATACGATAACGGCAGAAATGCCAATATCTCGCAAAGTGCGGAACCATTCCCCAGCTCCTTCTTCATTTCCTTCGTGGGTTACCATGTTCGCAGCCACATAGACTTTTGCGCCATGTTCACGAGCAAATTGAACGCCCTCTTCCATTTCTTCAAACGTAAAATTTCCAGCACGACTGCGCAAACCATAGGCTTGTCCGCCAATGTAGACAGCATCCGCTCCATAGCGAATGGCGACTTTTAATTTTTCCAACGTTCCAGCAGGCGCCAGAACTTCTGGTCTTTTCAAAGTTTTTGTCATATTCTCGCTCTTTTCCATATTCTAATACTTAGCCTTTTTATTTTATAGCAAAAAGGGCTTGAAAGCAAACTAAAGGTAGCAGATTGTGAATGTTAAACAAGCAGTCACAACTCGCGACCACCTGTATTCCTTATTTCACCTGGTCTGGATCATATTCATAAAATCCAGTATCCAAGAAACGATTTTTGGGATGCAATTGATGAATCTGCTCATCCAAAAGGAAAGCCTGATCATGTGTAAATTGATTGGTCTCAATCAGCTCACGCGCTTGCACAAAGAGTTTGGCAATTTCAACAAAATTGTGTCCTGGCGTATAAATCCCTTCTAATTTCCAATGTGTAAAGCCATGTTCTACCAACTCTCCAAGTTTCGTCATCATATCCAAATCATTATTTGCAAAAATATGCGTCCCATGATTGTCCTCAAAAATAGAATAATGGCTATCTGGGTCACTCGGCTCTGCAAGGAATAAATCACGCTCACGACTCTTTTCGTCATCAATATGAGTGAAATTATAATAATTTTGCAAAAGCGGACGCTTAGAGTGATGAATGACGCTAGCACCATAAGCCAAAATCTCAACAGGAATTTCTAACACTTCCTGCATTTTAAACAATTCTGCCGATGGAATTTCCCGTGCTAAAACAGCCTCAGAAGCGCCAGCTTTTTGCCCCCAGAAGTTCACTTGACGACTGCTAGCAACCATAGTCGAGGCATCATAAATCGTCTTAAACGGATAACCATCACGTTTTAACACATAAAAAACTCCAGCATCTCCTACAGTAATATAATCCGCCTGAATATCCACTAAAAAATCAAGAAATGGCTTGATTTTATTCATCATTTCCTGATGCATCAAAGCATTGACAGCAATTGTCAACTTTTTGCCTACCTCATGTACAAGGGCTGCAATCTGTCGCAATTCGTCATAAGAAAAAGTACGGGGTAATCGAAGACCATACTCTTTTTCACCTACATAAATGCGATCCACACCTGCTTCTAAAAGCTCTTTTACTTGTTCAACGCTCTCAGCTGTCGCTGTAATGATAATCTTTTTCATAGCAAAATTATAACATATTTTTGATTTCTCTTCTATTTTTTAATTTGAAAAGCATTTTTAGCCTTTTTGTAACTGTTATGTAATATTTATCTAATTAAAATCATGATAAAATAAGAGAGTACTGTAAGGAGAGAGAACATGACCGCAAGAAAATATCAGTCCTATCAAGAGGACTACACCTATCCAGAATTAGAACAAGAACAATATCCCCTTTATCAAGATTACATTCCTGAAGCAAAAACGAATCCAAACCTGAAAGAATTACTATTTTTCGTGAATATTGCTACATTTTGTATCTTGACAGCTTTATTTAGCTTTTTATTCCTGTCTATTAAAGTAAACACTTTCTTAGCTTTTGCTTTAGCAATTGGTGTTAGTTTAGTCTGCATTAAAATGCAGCAAGCATTTATTCGTCGGAAAAGAAATAAATAGTTTTGAAATTAAAGTGCCTATTTGCAAGGCACTGTTTTTGTTGTGATTCATTGTGATGTAAAATCGATTTAGTTAAAAAAATTGAGGTGCTAGTCCTCAATTTTTTTGTCTTCATTTTCCGATTCTTGGTTTTCTGTCAAATCAATGACAATATCCTCCGATGTGGTTTCTTTATCAACTGGTTCTTGCTCAGTTTTTTTGAAATCTTCTGGAGAGATACCTTCTGGTGTCATTTTTTCTTTCCATTCTTGCATTTTCTCTTGTGAAAAGTCAACTACTTGTTTCGTTGCTTCTTTCACAGAGTCAAGAACAGTTTCGCCTGTAATTTCTCCGCTTTCAACCTTTTCTTTGGCTTGATTGACTGCTTCTACAGCTTGGTTAGAGAATTGATTGGCTTTTTGTACTACTTGATCTTTAAAATCATCTGGATTTTCTTTGACGTCATTCATAAAATCAGAAACCTTAGCAGTCACTTCTTTTCCTTTTTTGCTAGTAAGAAATACAGCTACAGCCGCTCCAGAGATTGTTCCTAAAAGGATTGATGAAAATTTACCCATAATAAGCCTTCTTTCTTATTTTTTAAATAGTTTTGTAATCATGCGCAAAGCTGATAAAGTTGCACCAGCTTTGACACTATTTTTTCCTGCTGCAGCGGCTTTTTTACTCAAATGACGAGCAGAATCATTCAAATCTGAAACGGACTCAGATAAATCTGCAACTGCAGTGAAAAGCGGGTCAATGGTTGTCATTTTTCCATTAATATCATCTGCTAAAACATTCACTTTCGTTAACAATTCATTGGTTTGATAGAGTGTCACATTGACATCTGTCGTCAACACCTGAATTGTTTTTTCTGTTTCGTCAACGACATTTGAGATTTTCCTAACCAAAAAAATCGTATAAACAATCAAGGCAACCAAAGCGAGGGCAACTAAACTATAAGCAATCTCAAGCATTTTTCTTCTCCTAACTTTTTAATAATAAGGGGTATCTTTTTTTCTGCGTTGGTAAATGACGAGAATGATTCCGGCAACCACTAGAACAGCAGACAACCATTGTGACACACGCAAGCCAGCAAACATGAGACTGTCTGTCCGCATCCCTTCAATGACCATGCGCCCCATTCCGTACCAAATCAGATAAAACCCTGTAATTTCACCACGTTTGAGGAAGTTTTCCTTTCTTCGTACAATCATCACCAGAGCAAATCCAAGCAAATTCCAAACCGACTCATAAAGGAAAGTTGGTTGTCGATAATGACCATCAATGTACATTTGATTGCGAATAAAACTTGGTAAGTAATTTAAACTTTTTACGACCGCTCCGTAAGCCTCTTGGTTGAAGAAATTTCCCCAACGTCCAAGACTTTGGGCAATCATTACACCCGGAACCGCAATATCTAAAAAGTCTAGCGTATTGATAAGCTTTCTCTGTGAGAAAAAATACAAGACAATCGCTCCGGTGATTAAACCGCCATAGATAGCAATTCCTCCGTGCCAAATGGCAAAAATCTCACCAGGATTTTTAGCATAATAGCCCCAATCAAAAATAACATAATAAATGCGAGCTCCAACGATTGCCAAAGGAAACGCAATGAGGATAAAATCAAGAATATCATCTGGAATGATTTTCTTCCGCGGCGCTTCACGCATAGCCAGATAAACAGCTAAAACTAAACCTGTTACAATACAAATCGCATACCAACGAATACTAAGAGGCCCTATCTTAAATGCAATTGGATCAATCATGAGACACCTCATTTTCACTAATGAGATTGGTCAAGCGTTCCTCAAAAGTCTTCGTGGCATCAAAGCCCATTTCTTTTGCACGGTAATTCATTGCTGCTGCTTCAATCACTACCGAAATATTGCGGCCCGTTTTCACAGGAATACGGATTCTTGGAATGGAAACACCTGATACTTCAAACTCTTCACCATTATTTCCTAAACGGTCAAATGTTTTATTGACATCATAATTTTCCAAATAAACGGCAATCTGCACTTGTGATGAATCTTTGACAGCACTAGCTCCATAAAGACTCATGACATCGATAATTCCGACACCGCGAATCTCAAGCAAATGGCGCAAAATTTCAGCTGGCTCGCCCCAAAGAGTCATTTCATCTTTTGCATAGATATCCACGCGGTCATCTGCAACCAAACGATGTCCTCTCTTCACCAGCTCCAATCCAGTCTCGCTTTTCCCGATTCCACTATCTCCTTGAATCAAGACACCCATCCCGTAAATGTCCATTAAAACCCCATGAATACTGGTTCGCTCAGCCAAACGCGAATCCAAATAACTTGAAATCTCACCGGATAAACGACTAGTTGGTGTGTGACTGCTGAGAACAACAATTTCATTTTCCTTTGCAGCCTTTAACATCTCATCGGGAATTTTCAAATCACGCGCCACAATCATAACAGTGTCTCGTTCAAACATTTTCCGTAAAACCTGATAGCGATTATGTGACGTCATCTTCATCAAGTAAGACCATTCTTTCATGCCCATTAGTTGGATACGCTCTGGTGTGTAATAGTCAAAATAACCTGTCATTTCAAGTCCTGGACGGGAAATATCAGAGGTCGTAATTTCTCTTTCCAACATTTTCTCGTCGCCATAAACCACATTTAATCTGACTTTTTTTAATAGATCTTTGATCTTTACAGTCATATTCTTCCCCTTTGATAGTTTCTTTTTCTATTATAGCAAATTTTCAGATTAAAGGAGAGTTTCATCCTTGTTTTTAAAGAAAATGGATAAACATACATAGCATTTACTACTTCTCTGACTGGAGCATTCTTTCTACAATTTGTTTTTGATCTTGAAATAAAGGATAACGGTTCACAAAATATCGTAATTCACTAGGTTTCAGCCAGATGTGACTATCCGTTTCACCCTCTTGATATTTCACGTCTTTCTCTGTGACAATTGCCTCATAAAAATCAAAATGACAGTGTTCTTTAGGTGAAGTCGTCTGCTCAATTAGTTGTATTTCTCTAGGAATCAGCCCAGTTTCTTCCTGCAATTCACGATAAGCTGCGGTCATGCTATCTTCACCAGCCAACACACTTCCTCCTGCACCAAACTCATAATAATTAGGATGAATTTCTTTTTTTGGACTACGATGCATCAGGAGAAATTCCCCATCTATATGACGAACGAAGACATTGACACAAAGGTGATACTGACCTTCTGGAATCTCTTCTCCTCTGAGCAATTTATATCCAACTTTTTCCCGATACTCATCGTAAGCATCCCAATATTCCATCTCTTCTCCTTCAAAAATAAGAGAGTCCATTGCATGAACTCCTTTCTAGCATATATAACCAAGCGCTTGCTCCATCACACTCACCAAAACCAGCCGTCTTCTTCTTTGATTGCTTCTGCTTCTTTGCGCTTACGAGGTCCTGTCCCATACATTTCTTCTTCTACGTCTTCCTTGTAAGGCATCACAGATGATAAGATGATGTAGATGATAATCCCTAAACCCAAATTAGAAATGGTAAATAAAACGAATAAAAAACGAACAAGACCTACATCTAGACCAAATTTATCAGATAAACCTGCTAACACTCCCGATACAGCTCTATTTCGACGTAATTTATAAAATGTTGTTTTCATAATCAGTAAGCCTCTTTCATTGATACTGAATCTAGTGTAGCACATTTCAGTCATCATGCCATCCGTCCTTAGGCGGATTTCTGATTGTTTCGTCAAAATAATCATTAAGACTGCAACTGTCTGACAAAAATGAGTTTCCCTTGGCAGCGTCCGCAGCAATACCGCTCAGTATTGATTCGTCTTTTTCTATGATATTGTGCACGACAATGCCGGCATTGATAAACAAGCGTTTTTGAAGTTGATTGGCTTGATAAAGTAGGGGCATAGCGCAAACCGTCCACGGCTTTCAATAATTGCTTGAAATCTCGATCCTTATGCCGATAGCCCTTCTTTTCAAAGTAAAGATGATAGTGACACAACTCGTGCCGCACAATTTTTCGGAAGGTTTCTAAACCAAACTGTTCATAGATTCTAGGATTAAAATCAAGATGACCATCCTTTGGAAAAAAGCGTCCACCTGTTGAGCGAAGACGCTTATTCCAAGAAGCCGTATGTCGAAATTCTTTGTCAAAATCTTCCAAAGAGACTTGTCTGACATAGTTAGTTAGATTCACGAGGTGCCACCAAGGAAAGATTGACCTTTTCTCTTTCTATATCCAATTTGTCTACCCACACGGTTACCAAGTCACCAACAGAAACTACTTGACTCGGATGTTTGACATAGCTGTTACTGAGCTTAGAAATATGAATCAAGCCGTCCTCATGAATGCCAATATCCACAAAAGCACCAAAATCAACGACATTGCGAACAACGCCTTCTAACTTTTGCCCAATTTGTAAGTCCTTTATATCAAGGACATCTTGACGCAGAACCGGTGCATCAAATGAATCACGCATATCACGACCTGGCTTGAGCAAGTCTGCAATGATATCCTTAAGAGTAGCTTCTCCCAAGTCCAAATCTACAGCAACTTTTTTGACATCTAAAGACTGCAATTTTTCCTGAGCGGCTTGATCTAAGTCCGTAATTGCAAGCATTTGGAACAATTTCTCAACAGCTGGATAACTCTCTGGGTGAACACCTGTATTATCCAAAACATTATCACTTTCGGGAATCCGTAGGAACCCTGCCGCCTGTTCAAATGCTTTAGCACCCAGACGAGGAACTTTTTTAATGGCATCGCGCGAGCGAATCATGCCTTCTTCTTCACGATATTTGACAATATTTTCAGAAATAGTTTTGTTTAACCCTGCCACATGCGATAGAAGAGATGGACTTGCGGTATTGATATTAACGCCGACTTGGTTAACAACGGTATCTACGACGAAATCCAAGCTTTCAGATAATTTCTTCTGGCTAACATCATGTTGGTATTGACCGACACCGATTGATTTTGGGTCAATTTTAACTAGCTCTGCAAGAGGGTCTTGCAGTCGACGTGCGATAGAGATAGCCGAACGTTTTTCGACCGTCAAGTCTGGAAATTCGTGTCGCGCCAACTCGCTAGCAGAATAAACAGATGCGCCACTTTCATTGACAATAACATAGCTGACGTTTGGATGAGTCTTTAGCACCTCCGCAACAAACGCTTCGCTTTCGCGACTAGCTGTTCCATTTCCAATAGCAATGATTTCAACGCCAAATTGGTCAATCAAATCTGATAAATCTTGCTTAGAAGCTTCAATTTGTGCTGCTTTTGCCGGTGGTACAGGATAGATGACCTGCGTTGTCAGCATTTTCCCAGTCGCATCTACGACTGCTAATTTTGCTCCTGTCCGGAAAGCTGGGTCAAATCCTAGTACCACACGTCCCTTGAGCGGTGCAATCAAGAGCAGATTTCGCAGATTATCTGAAAAAAGCTGAATCGCACCGTCTTCTGCAGTCTCGGTCAATTCTGCCCTAATCCGACGTTCCATAGCTGGAATGATTTTCTTTTTCACTGCTTGCTGGATTGCTTCATGAATGTAGTCATTTTTGAGCTTAAAGCGCACTTCAAAAAATCGGATAATTTTATCTACATTGTGCTCAAAGCCAACTTTGAGCACACCTAACTTTTCACCACGATTAAGTGCTAAAGTGCGATACCCCTGCATATCCGCGATTTTTTCGGAAAAGTCATAATAGATTTGAAACACTTGCTTTTCGTCCAAATCGGCGTCTTTCAAAGTTGAAATAATGCTTGAATTTGTCAGCATTTCATGATAGGTCCAAGCACGCAGCTGCACATCTTCTGAAATGGCTTCCACTAAAATATCTACAGCTCCAGCTAGAGCTACTTCTGCTGTCGGAAATGTTTCGCTAGTTAAGGCAGTTGCTTCCTCTTGAAGATTGGCAGCATTTTGTAATATGAGTCGTGCCAAAGGAAAAAGTCCTGCTTCACGTGCAATCGTGGCTTTTGTCCGACGCTTTTCTTTATAAGGAAGATAGAGTTCCTCCACATCAGCTAATTTTTCAGCTGCTTCAATAGCTGCACGTAGTTTTTCCGTCAGCTTTCCTTGCTCTTCAATCTTCACGAGCACCGTTGCCTTGCGCTCTCTGAGGTTCGTCAGACTTTTATCCAGATCAAGAATAGCCTTAATCTCTACCTCATCCAAATTCCCTGTCATTTCTTTCCGATAACGAGCGATAAAGGGAATTGTGTTGCCTTCAGCTGTCAATTCAAGAACTTTTTCCACTTGCTTCTGACTAATCTTTAAATTTTGCGATAGTTCGATAATATTTGTTTCCATAAAGAATATTATACCATACCTTATCCAGCAGTCCAAATACAATTGTCTCTCTGGCTACTTTCTTCTTTCGCCATTATTTTATTCATTTGATGAATTGCAAGAATAAGTGCAATTTATCATTCTAAATAGTAAAAGAGTCCTCAAGCAGGACTCTAAAAACACTGATAAAGATGAATTATTCCTCAGATTATGTACTCAATCATTGTAACAACTCAGTTAAATACCCTCGCTTCATCATCTCTAGATTAAATACATTTGGAATATGAGCAAAAGCTTCCGCAAGAGGTAAGTGTGCCGTTTTCCAGCCCTGTCCATCTGTCACCCAGACAAAATTCACGTCATCTGCTGAACTCTCGACAAATTAGCTTAGTTCTGTGAGGCTCCATCTAATTTGTACGATTACTCAATAATTCTTGTATAAGTAATAAACGGTGTTCAATAGAGTCCAACCATTCTGGATGATAATCATATTCAAATAAATCTTGATCAAAAAATTCTAGTTTTTCACTCATCCATCGAATACAGTCGGGATCTGACAAAGTATAAATCATAACGGAGAGAGATTCGGCGTCTTCTTCATTGTCCCAATTAGGCCAAAATAATTTTACAAATTCATATACTTCGGATGGCGCTACTTTGTCCTTTGAACTATTTACGTTTACCATATCTAAAGGTACATACTCTGTTGATAGATAATCATTGGTATCTAGGATAATTTCTTCATTTCGATACAATTGATCAACTTGATTTATCCCCTCTTCAACAGTTGAAGCGTCAATTGTTACAATTTTTGACAAAGTTTCTATTATCTCAATCTTCATCCTTACCTATCCAACTTTCTATACTGACCTCGTCCAATAAATTCAATGATATTTTTATCTCTCAGCACTTGTAACTGCTGCCTAATTTTGTCTTTAACAAAGTGATTATTTGGATATTGTTCCTGCAACTCTTTTTCAAATGCATATACATCACTCAAAGTAAAGTTTTTCTTCGGGATTCTATCAATACAATTCAGAATATCTAATGTCCACCCTCTTGCATCTTTCGTCTTATTTCGTAAAAAAAGTGTTTTTTGAAAATTTTCTTGTACTTGTCTCTGTTTTGCAATCTGTCCATCTCTGACTAAAAATATTTTTCCAATCTCTGGAACGTGCGAAATATCAATATTGCAGCCTATCCAACCTGCTCTTTGAGCGCTGGATGACAAGGGTTTTCTTTTAATAATAATTTTAGGTGTAAAAAAATGTTTCGGAATTAAAATAAAATTTATTACCGTCATTTCTTTAGAATAGTTCAAAAAGAAAAAGTTAGGGTTATTCTCACTTTCCAGACGACGAATCATCGTATCATAAGCACCGTCGTTAATAATTGTGGAAAAATTAGTTTGCTTACTTTTCAACTCAAATTCTTCTCTACAATTAGCACAAAAGAAATCTGCAACAGGACGATTATTTTCAAAATGTGATAAGTAAATCTGCCCACAATTGGGACAATAAGCATTTTCCGCAACCCATGATTCTGTTATCACCCTTACGATTTGAGACTTACTCTTGTAACTCTCTGCAAGATGAGTGGGTAACTCTAGTTTCATATATAGTTCCTCTGCATTTTCATTTATGCATCAAATCTTCGTAATTCGCTAAAATTCTTTTTGACGAAGGAGTTACAAAAGGCTCAAAATAACACTCATACTTCTCAGGCATATAGCTCCTCAATACACTCAAAAGTTGCCGCTTTCCGCCCGTCCATTTGGTAAATGGTTGAAGATTATAGTATTTTAATTTTATATTATTATCTGGAGACATGATCCTTCCTTTGCACATATAGTCTATTTATTATACCACATTCATCTCCTTCTTTCACAAGCTAATTACTATTCTGCTGACTTTATTTCACCATAATTTTCAAAATGATAGTATAATAGTTAAAAAGGAAAAGGAGGCTGTTATGGCTATTAAATTTACGCGTTCAGATGATTTGGACAAAATGTTTGAAGAATTTGCAACGTTACCTAAAATCGAAAAGGTAGAATTTCCTGATGAAAAAGAAAAAAAGACCAAGAAAGAGCAAAAGGCTAAAAAGTCATGAGCTTTTTTAATCAACTGCCACCTAGTGTGCTACAAGCTGGTGCGATTTTCCTCTCCATTATTATCGAAGCACTACCTTTTGTGCTGATTGGGAGCATTATTTCAGGTTTTATAGAGGTTTATATCACACCAGACAAAGTTTATCGCTATCTGCCTAAAAATAAATGGGGTAAGATTTTCTTTGGTACTTTTATTGGCTTTATTTTCCCTTCTTGCGAATGTGGAATTGTGCCTATTATCAATCGCTTTTTGGAAAAGAAAGTACCAAGTTACACAGCTGTTCCTTTTATGGTGACAGCACCTGTTATCAATCCTATTGTTCTTTTTGCGACCTATTCTGCCTTTGGGAATTCATTTAAAATGGCTTTACTCAGAGCCCTTGGCTCTATTGTTGTTGCAATCATCTTAGGAATTTTCTTTGGCTTTCTCAACACGGCAACTATTCAAAAAGAGAATCGAGTTATTCAGCATGAACACGACTTCTCACATTTAAGTCAGCCAAAGAAAGTATTTCAAGTGTTTGTACAGTCTATTGACGAATTTTTTGATACAGGTCGTTACTTAGTCTTTGGTTGTCTCTTTGCCAGTCTAGTGCAAGTCTACGTACCTACACGCATTCTGACTTCCATTAGTGCAACACCGCTTATAGCTATTTTACTATTGATGGCGCTTGCGTTTCTCCTCTCACTTTGCAGTGAAGCAGACGCCTTTATCGGCAGTTCGCTCATTTCTAGTTTTGGCTTAGCGCCAGTCCTGGCTTTTCTCGTCATTGGACCAATGTTAGATGTGAAAAATATCCTCATGATGAAAAATTACCTCAAAGGACGATTCATCTGGCAATTCATTGGAATTGTTAGTTTAGTTGTTGTCATTTACTCTTGGCTTGTGGGGGTGGTGCTATGATTCGTTTTCTAATTTTAGCTGGTTACTTTGAAATCACCATGTATTTGCAACTTTCCGGCAAGCTCAATCAATACATCAATATGCATTTTTCTTATTTGGCATATATTTCAATGATTCTTTCTTTCGTGCTAGCCATTGTCCAGCTCATTGTCTGGATGAAAAAAATGAAAGTGCACAGCCATTTGACGAGTCGTTCTGCAAAATTTGCTAGTATTGTTTTTCTTGTTGTACCACTTGTCGTTGCTCTCTTCTTTCCAACGGTCAATTTGGACTCTACAACCGTTTCTGCTAAGGGCTACCATTTCCCGCTGGCTGACGGTAGTTCTAAGAACATTCAGGCTGATGAGGGCACTACCAATCAGTACCTAAAACCTGATACCAGTACCTATTTTACTAAAAGTGCTTACGAGAAAGAAATGCGGGCAGCTGCAAAAAAATATCTGAAAAAAGACGTCATTCCCGTTACGACTGAAAATTATATGGAAATCATGGAAGTCCTCTATGATTATCCAGATGAATTTGCGGGAAAACGGCTAGAATTTACTGGGTTTGTCTATAATGACCCAAGCAATAAAAACAGCCAGTTTCTTTTCCGCTTTGGTATTATTCATTGTATTGCCGATTCGGGAGTTTATGGACTTCTGACAACTGGTAATACGGAGTATTTTGAAAATAATACCTGGATAAGAGCAAGCGGGAAAATTACGATTCGCTATCATAAGCAACTAGGACAAAGCTTGCCAACGCTTGAAGTGGATAGTTTCAAGAAAGTTGAAAAACCTAGCAATCCTTATGTCTATCGTGTCTTTTAACCTACATTGAATAAATAAAAGAAGACCTGAGAAGTATTTCTCTAGGTCTCCTATTATGCTCTTTTGTGAGCAATTATGATAAAATAAGAGAAATTTGTATTTTTAGGAGGTACTATGTCACATCAAAATCAACCTGTTTCAAGGAAAACCTTGCTATCTATTTTCGCCACTGCTCTAATTACTTTTGCTGGAATTCTTTCTGAAACCAGTATGAATGTCACTTTTCCACATCTTATGAAAGTTTTTCATACAGACCTTGGCACATTGCAATGGATTACGACAGGTTATCTGCTGGCTGTCGCCATCACAATTACACTCGGAGCTACGCTAGCACACAACTGGTCTGAACGGAGAATTCTCTTCACCAGCCTAGCTATTTTTACGTTAGGAAATGATGTTGCAATGCTTGCGCCTAATTTTGCCTTACTCATGTTAGGACGCATTTTGCAAGGTTCAGCAACTGGAATTGCTACCCCCCTTATGTTTAATCTTATCGTAGAACGTATTCCGCGTAGCCAAATTGGTTTTTACATGGGATTGTCTGGACTTGTTATAAGCCTAGCTCCTGCGATTGGTCCCACCTATGGCGGCTTGATGATTGGTTCATTCGATTGGCACATGATTTACACATTCATCATGCCGGTTCCGATTATCTCCTTCATTTTAGGATTTTTCTTTTTAGAAAATACCCCCAATAGAAAGAAACGGCCCTTTGAATGGGTTTCTTTCTTGCTCCTTGCACTCGCACTTACTTTTTCTATTATGGCGATTTCTAGTTTAGAAGCAGGCAGCTTTAATTGGAGCTTTGTTATCATCTTTTTATTATCACTTATCCTTTTCATTTGGAGAAGTCTAACCGTTGAACATCCTTTTTTAGATATTCGTATTTTGAAAAATCCAGTTATTTTACTAGGGATTATTCCTTTCTTTCTCTACCAATTTTCAAATTTATCAGCCAATTTTCTGATTCCTAATTTCTTGGTTTTAGTGAAACACGAGGCTACTTCTGCTGCTGGCTTTGCACTGCTACCTGGAACAATGTTAGGAGCTTTTTCGGCACCTTTCTTGGGAAAATTATATGACACCAAGGGACCCAAATTTTCTCTATATGGTGGGAATCTCCTCTTTTTCTTAGCCGTTTCCGTTTTTGCATTCTTTACAAAAGCCTTAACATTACCGCTCATCATCCTTTTTTATATTTTCTTTACGATTGGGCGCAATCTGGCTTTCAACAACACGATGGCCTTATCTGTTTCACAAATTAGTCGTGAAAAGTCACCAGACGCCACTGCTCTCTTTCAAATGGCTCAAACATTTGCTGGAGCTTTAGGAACGGCGATTGCTGCTATCATGGTCAATCAAGCTCCTGATACTACAACAGGTGTACATCTTGTCTTTCTTCTTCTATTTGTCCTTGTTATCCTTATTTTTTATCTTTTTTACTCTTTATTTCGAGCTATCAAAAATCAGAAATTTTAATCAATTTATGGTAAAATAAATAAAATATTAGAAAATGGGTGTTCAAAATGTCTTCAAAAGTGATTATTACAATTTTTGGTGCCAGTGGAGATTTGGCAAAAAGAAAACTCTATCCCTCTCTTTTTAGATTGTATAAATCTGGCAATCTGTCTAAGCATTTTGCCGTTATCGGCACAGCTCGCAGACCTTGGAGCAAGGAATATTTTGAATCTGTTGTGGTCGAGTCTATCACAGACCTCGCAGATAGCCCTGAGCAAGCGCAAGAATTTGCTAGCCATTTCTATTATCAAAGTCACGACGTCCAAGATACTGAGCATTATATTGAATTAAGGAAACTACAAAACAGCCTTGACGAGCAATATCAAGCAGAACATAACAAACTTTTCTTCCTGTCCATGGCTCCTCAGTTTTTCGGAACCATTGCTAAACACCTCAAATCCGAGCAAATTGTAGACGGGAAAGGATTTGAACGCTTAATTGTAGAAAAACCGTTTGGCACAGACCTTGCCTCTGCTAGCAGATTGAACGATGATTTGCTGGCAACATTTGACGAAGAGCAGATTTTCCGTATTGACCATTACCTCGGAAAAGAAATGATTCAAAGTATTTTTGCCATTCGCTTTGCCAATCTTCTTTTTGAAAATGTCTGGAATCGCGATTATATTGACAATGTGCAAATTACTTTTGCTGAAAAGTTAGGTGTGGAGGAGCGCGGTGGTTATTATGACCATTCAGGTGCACTGCGCGATATGGTGCAAAATCACACACTTCAACTCCTGTCTTTACTTGCTATGGACAAACCCAAAACTTTCACCAAAGATGATATTCGTGCTGAAAAAATTAAGGTTTTCAAGCACTTGCATAAACCTACTGATAATGATCTGAAAAAACTCTTCATTCGTGGTCAATATACTTCTGGTAAAGTAGACGGGAAAAAGTATATTTCCTATTGCAGCGAACCAAATGTTGACCCAGAATCTACCACAGAAACCTTTGCTTCTGGTGCATTCTTTGTAGATAGTGACCGATTTCGCGGGGTGCCATTTTTCTTCCGTACTGGAAAACGTCTTACTGCCAAAGGAACCCATGTCAACATTGTCTTCAAGCAAATGGAATCCATTTTCGGCTCCTCGCTTCAACCAAATGTGCTGACGATTTACATTCAGCCAACTGAAGGATTTTCTCTTAGCATGAATGGCAAAGAAGTGGGCGAGCAATTTAACTTAGCTCCATTGACACTTGATTATCGTACAGATGCAACAGCTTCTGGTGCGTCACCAGAACCCTATGAGAAGCTCATCTACGATGTGCTAAACAATGACTCAACCAATTTTAGCCACTGGGACGAAGTTCGCTCTAGTTGGGAATTGATTGACCGTATTGAAACCTTGTGGGCAAATAACGAAGTTCCCCTTCATCATTACAAATCAGGTACTATGGGACCCGAAGCCAGCTTTGAGCTCCTTAACCAATTTGAAGCTGATTGGAATTGGCGTCCAGACGAAGCCTATCGCAAAGAAGGACGATTGGGGTAAAGTAAATATATACAAAAGACTTGCAAAATGAATGAATTGCAAGTCTTTTTTCTTATACCAAGCCCTCTAAGAGCCCTTTCATAAAGTTTTCAGAGTTAAATACTCCAATATCGTCAATTTTTTCTCCGAATCCAATCAGTTTAACTGGAATATCCAGCTCTTGACGGATTGCAAGAACGACACCACCACGCGCTGTTCCATCAATTTTCGTCAAGACAATTCCTGTTACTGGCGTAATTTTTGAAAATTCCTTAGCTTGAACAAGGGCATTTTGACCGGTTGAGGCATCTAGTGCCAAGAACGTTTCATGCGGCGCAGCTGGATCTACCCGTTTGATAATCCGTCCAATTTTTTCTAATTCTGCCATTAGATTATCTTTGTTTTGCAAGCGTCCGGCTGTATCAATCATGAGAATATCCACATTTTCAGCTTTTGCACGCTCCATACCGTCATAAACAACGCTAGCTGGGTCACTCTTTTCTGGACCTGTCACAACAGGAACATCTACTCGACGTCCCCATTCCACCAACTGAGCAACAGCTCCTGCCCTAAAAGTATCTGCTGCAACTAACATGACTGTCTTACCAGCCTGCTTATATTTATAAGCCAATTTCCCTATCGAAGTGGTTTTCCCAACTCCGTTTACACCAACAAAAAGCATGACTGTCAAACCGTCTTGTAAATTGATTTTTTCGTTAAATTGGCCATCTTTCTCATAGATGTCTACTAACTTTTCAATGATGACCCGACGAAGGACATCTGGCTTTTTGGCATTTTCAAGGCGAGCTTCTTGGCGTAAGGCTTCTGTCAGATTAGAAGCGACTTGCACTCCCACGTCACTCGTAATCAAGAGTTCTTCTAACTCTTCAAAAAATTCCTCATCTACCGAGCGAAAATTTGCAAAGAAGGCATTAAGCCGCGCTCCAAATCCTGTCCGTGTCTTTTTAAGACTACGGTCATACTTTTCCTGAACCGTTTCTTCTTGAATAGATGAATTCGCTTCAACTGGCTCGCTAATAGTCTTCTCTGCCGTAGTTGACTCTGCTGAACTTGACCCTGCGTTCGCTTCGTTCAACTGCCTCATATTTTCTTGTTCTGCCTGCTGTCTTCTAGCTTCTGCTAAACGTGCCTGTAAATCTGTGGTAGCTGGATGAGTCGTATGTTGCGAAAAGGCTGCTGTCTCGTCAGGTTGTGGAGTTCCCATTTCATTCTGTAATGTATGATTTTCTGGAGCTTGCAAATCATTTTCAGCAAACTCTAGACTTGATCCTGTAGTAGCCGTTTCCGGCTCCATTTCTTCTACTTTTTCTTGAATGGTTTCAAGACGTACTTCATCCTCAGCAAGACGTTCTTTCAGCTCTGTTTGGAATGTTTGTTCATCTAGATTCTCAGATTGCGTATTCTCTACAGGAGCTGTTTCTACTTTTTCTAGATTCTTTCCTTGATCATCCTCTGATACTGTTTCTACAGCTTCTTCAGGAATACTTTCAACTGGTTTTTCTTCTTTTTGGCGACCAAAAAGGCGATCAAATAAACCCATTCAATTCCTCCTTTATTTCAGTACATATTTTTCTATAGCCCAAGCAACAGCATCTTCATCATTGGTCATCGGCGTCACCACATTGGCAACTTCTTTGACTGCTGCTACTGCATTTTGCATAGCTACACCAAGTCCTGCCCATTTTATCATAGACAGGTCATTTGCTTCATCTCCACAAGTCATGACTTGACTTTGCTCAATTCCTAAATGAGCAATCAATTTTTCTAAACCATTTGCTTTATGGACATTCTTCGGAGACCATTCTAACAGCATATCGCGCGACTTAAAAATTTCATATTTGTCAAATAAATCGGACGAAAGTTGAGCAATACCACGATCAAGCGGATCTGGTGTATAAGCTGTTACACATTTATTATAAGTCTGTTGGCTAGATAAGTCTGCAAATGAAACCGACTCAAATGTTAAAGCAGGATTGCAAGTTTGATAAAGCGATTCATGGTCTGACTGGATTTGGTAGACAGTTCCTTCGCAAATCGCATCTAGTGGCAAGCCTAACTTTTCTGTTTCCTCAAAAATACGAGCCACATCGTCATAAGCAAAGACTGTTTTATCAAGAATTTCACCTGTGTTACGTTGCACCAAACCACCATTAAAAGTAATGGTGTATTCGTCCTCTTGATTGGCTACACCTAGTTCGTTTAAGAAAAGCTCCATTGCCTTTAGAGGGCGACCGGTCGTCAAAACAATCTTGATTCCCTGCTCTTGAGCTGCTTTAAGCGCCGCTAAATTTCGAGCAGAAATTTTTTTCTCAGAAGTTAGTAAAGTCCCATCTAAATCTAAGGCAATCAATGTTATATCTGCCATTATAAGCCCTCCATATAAGTCATGACTGAATGCGCTGCATGGTGTCCGATGACCTCTTTGGCTACTTCCAAAATCTCTGGACGAGCATTTTCAGGGGCAATGGGATAACCAGACACTTGCATCATGTGTAGATCATTCAAATTGTCACCAAATGTCATGACCTGATCCATCTCAAGATTTAATTTCTTCGCCAATTCGACAATGGCAACGCCCTTATCCACATAGTCTAGGACAATATCAATTGACTTATAGCCTGTTGTCATAGCTTTGACACCGGGAACGTGTTGATTAACCCAGGCCTCACCTGCAGCTACTGTTTCTTCAGAAAAATTGGCTGTAAATTTGAAAATTTCATCTGTAATATCCTCCAAGCGAGCTACTTTTTGGATATTTTCATTATAATGCGCACTAAAAGCTAAATAAGCTGGATCAACTGTTTCCAAAACATAACAACCTTTTTTACCTGTTAGAAGCAATTCACTGGTATTGATGAAAGGAGATGTCTTCAATTTCTCAAAAGCTGACAGATAAAAATCTTTAGACATGGTTGCTTCGTAGAGATCTTCTCCGTGAAATTCTACCAGACTGCCATTTTCAGCAATAAAAATTATCTCATCTCGCACATCCTCAAATAGCTTTTCTAATGACAGCAAACCACGCCCACTGGCTACTGCAAAATAGATGCCTTTTTCTTTAAAACGGAGCAACAACTGCTTCAGTCGAACCATATCAAACTGCCCTTTGTCATCTAAAAAGGTGCCGTCCATATCTGTCGCAACTAATTTTATATTCATTTTACATACTTTCTAAATCTTTTAATTTTACGGAGACAATCTTTGACACACCGGACTCTTGCATGGTTACTCCATAGATAGAGTCTGCTGCGGACATCGTTCCTTTACGGTGTGTTACCACGATAAACTGGCTGTCCTTGTCAAAGCGATTGAGATAGTCTCCGAAACGTTTGACATTAGCTTCGTCAAGTGCAGCTTCCACCTCGTCCAAAATGACAAATGGTATCGTCTTGACACGGATAATGGAGAAGAGTAATGCCAAAGCTGACAGAGCTTTTTCTCCTCCGCTCATCAGATTGAGCGACTGAATTTTCTTACCAGGTGGTTGTACTGAAATTTCTACCCCCGCAATCAGCAGGTCACCTTCGGTCAAAATCAAGTCCGCTGAACCACCGCCAAACATCTGTCTGAAAGTCACTTTGAAGCTCTCACGAATAGCTTCAAAGGTTGATTTGAAGCGGTCTTTTACTTCGTCATTCATTTCTTCGATGGTTCCCAAAAGCAAATTTTTCGCAGAGAGTACGTCATCTCTTTGAGTATTGAGGAAATGCAGTCGTTGACTGACTTCTTCAAATTGCTCTACCGCATCAAGATTGACTGGTCCTAAAGCCCGAATAGCCTTTTCTAAGTCCTTGACCTTAATTTCAGAAACCGCAAGATTTTCTAGTGGACGAGCCTGTTTACTAGCTTCATCAAAAGATATTTGATAGTCATCTGTCAAATTCGTCAAAAGGCGTCGAAGGACATCTGCAATCTTATCTTTTTCAGCTTCTGCCTTGGCTTGACTGCGAATCAAATCCTCATTTTTCTGACGGGCTTGTTCCAGATGACTGGTAAGATCTTCTGCTTGCCCTTCCAAATCGTCCAGTTCAAACTGATACCGAATATTGGCTTGGTTCAAAGCTGTCTTTTCCTGTATAGCCTGTGTTAATTGCTCTTCTAAAACAGCAATATCCACTTTTGAAGCTGTCTCTTCCTTTTGCTCCATTAGAAATTGTAAAGTTGAAATCTCTTTGCCCAATTCAGATTTTTCATTGGACAAACGTGTGAGATCCGTCTGAACGTAACGCTGATGCCCCGTCAGCTCGGTACGGACCAATCGAAGCTCAGATAAGTGGGCTGTTAGCTTGTCTAAACGTGCCTGAACAGCATCTTTATCTGACTTAATCTGCTCAATCTCTGCTTCTGTTTCGGTTTTCTCTTGCTCAATTTCTGCAAGGCGATTAACCAATCGTTCCTTTTGCTCCGCCATATCAGGAAGAACTTCACGAGATAGCTCTCTTTCTTGCAGCGCTAAGAGCTCGGATAAGTCTTCAACCTGTTTATGTGTTTGCTCATAAGCCATTTGAGCCTTTTGCTCTGCTAATCGAGCTTCCTCACCACTTGCTTTTATTTCTTCTAACAGACTGTTGGCTTGGCTTAGCTGTGTGTGCAAATCCTCCACTTGCTTTTCTTGCTCGGCTAATGTTACATTCTTCTCAGAAAGTTCCTTTTGCAAAGCATCCAACTCCGGCTTGATGAAAATTGTATTGTTATTTCGATTAGCGCCACCTGCATAAGAACCGCCTGTCCGTAATTCTGTTCCATCCAGCGTGACAATTCGTACTTGATACCGAACTTTGCGAGCAGCTGCTCGCGCATTTTCTACCGTATCAAAAATGGCTGTTGTACCTAGCAAATTTTGGAAAATATGCTCTAAACTCTTATCATAGCGCACCAAAGACGAAGCCAAACCAAGAAAACCATTACTCTTTTCAATGCTTCCTTGATGATGATCTGGTAAATGCCGCGCTTTAATCGTTGTCAGTGGCAGAAAAGTTGCCCGTCCTGTTCGATTGCGTTTCAGAAATTCAATTGCTCGTGTCGCAGCTTGTTCGTCCTCTACGATAATATGTTGGCTACTTGCTCCAAGTGCAATTTCAAGTGCTGTCTGATAATGCGAATCAAAGCTCAATTTTTCACTAACAGCACCGATAATACCGCCCAGGCGCTCTGCTTCTTGAAGAACACTTTTCACCCCAGCATAGAAATGACTGTGATTTTTCAGAATAGCTTCTAAACTACCAACACGCGCCTTTTTATTTTTTACATCATCCATTAAATCAAACATTGCCGTTTGGTTTTGCTGATAATTCGTTTTTACAGCTTGAACTTGCTTTAGCTGTGCTTGATAATCTGTCAGTAACTGCTGAACCGACTGCCGAGCTGTTTCTAAATCTTCCAGTTGACTTTGCTCGTTGATTTGAAGATTCTTTAAATTTTCTTTTAACTTAGCAAATTCTGCTTGTTTGCTTTCAGATAATTGTAACTCGTTGGCTAAGCGACTTTCCAAAGCAGTTAAGTCATTGGACAAGTCCGCTTCTTCTTGCATCAATTGGACAAATTCAGCACGTAACTTTTCAATCATCTGGTCAGGATCATCCGAAAATGCCTCAATTTCAGCTTCTAATTTATGAATCGCTTGTTGATTTTGTTCCAATTTTACAGCAAAATCAGTCAACTGCTCATCTTTTCCTTGCCATTCTGTTTGGACTGCCTCTAATTTTTCTGTCAATCCTTGCAGGCGTTCCTCGTTTTCCTTCCGACTGTTGGCAGCTTGACTAGATTCTAATTTGGAAACTTCGATTTGGCGTTCTAAATCACTGATGAGGCGTGTTAATTCAAGCAAACTCGCTTGGTCATCTGCCATTTGTTTCTGCAAATCATGGCGTTTTTCTTTCAGAAGAACATTTTCTTGCTCTAGCTGGTCACGTTTGCTGTAATAAGCAGACAAAGATTGCTGAATCCCCACAAGCCGTTCTTCAGTATCATTCAGCTGTGTTTTATTTCCCTTTATTTGAGCAATCAATACATCTAAATAAAGAGCACGGCGTTCCTCATCCAATTTCAAAAACTGCTTAGCAGTCGTAGCTTGCTTTTCAAGAGGCTTCACTTGACTATCGAGCTCATAAATAATATCTTCCAGCCGATCTAGATTATCTTGTGTTTGACTGAGCTTGCTTTCAGTCTCCTTGCGCCGCGTCTTGTATTTCAGTACGCCAGCCGCTTCTTCAAAAATGGCACGGCGCTCCTCTGGCTTGCTATTGAAAATTTCTTCCACCTTTCCTTGAGAAATAATGGAAAAACTATCTCGCCCAAGCCCTGTATCCATAAACAAATCATGAATATCTCGCAAACGTACCTTCTTGCCATCTATTTTATACTCGCTATCCCCGCTGCGATAAATATGACGCTCCACACGAATCTCATCTGCAGCTTGCTGGATAAAACGGTCTTTATTATCCAAAACGACAATAACAGAAGCATAATTCAGTGGTTTGCGAGTCTCAGTTCCCGCAAAAATGACATCTGGCATTTTCCCGCCACGGAGACTTTTAACACTGGACTCCCCCAGTGCCCAACGCAGGCTTTCAGTAATGTTACTCTTTCCTGAGCCATTTGGTCCAACGACTGCTGTCACTCCCTGATCAAATATTACCTTGGTCTTATCTGCAAAAGATTTGAAACCTTGAATTTCAATTTCTTTTAAATACATGAATGACTTTCCTTTTCAAATGCATTTTTAGCAGCTTCCTGCTCTGCTAATTTTTTCGAACGTCCTTGCCCTTGTCCAACCGTTCTGCCATCAACAGATACCGCTACAGCAAATTCTTTGGCATGAGCTGGACCAGACTCAGAGATGACTTGATAAACAATCTCGACATCACCATTGACTTGGAGCAGTTCTTGTAGCTTGGTCTTGTAATCAACCACCTGCTCAAAGTCTCCAACTTCTACCTTTGGAATCATGACTTGATACAGGAAATTTTTGACCGCTTCCACTCCTTTATCTAACAACAAAGCTCCTAAAAAGGCTTCAAATAAATCGCCGAGAATGGTGTCACGATTGCGACCACCTGACTTTTCTTCGCCACGACCTAATTTGATAAATTGATCAAACTGACAATCTCGACTAAAACCAGCCAAACTCTCTTCACGTACAATGGTTGAGCGAAGTTTTGACAAGTCCCCTTCTGGTTTTTTCGGATATTTTTTATACAGATATTCCGAAATCAATAATTGCAGAACAGCGTCTCCTAAAAATTCCAAGCGCTCATTGTGTGAAATGTTTAAGAGGCGGTGCTCATTGGCATAGCTAGTGTGTGTAAAAGCTGTCTCCAGCAACTTTTCATCTTGGAAGACAATTCCAAATTGCTTACTCAAAACTTTATGTAAATCTCTCATTTTTTCTCCTTTCAAGAAGAACTTTTTCTTTTAATACTCAAAAAACTTAACAATCACCTCCAGCTGTCTCCCAGACAATTGGAACTAGAAAGCAAGCTGCGGGTGGGGTAAAAACTCTACTTGAGCTTTTGAGGTCGCAGGTGTAATCAACGAAGTCAGTAACAAAGAGTACAGCAAGGTTGACAAATGCTTCGCTTTCCTTCTCTGCCACCTCTCACAGTCATCCGGACTGTGAAATCCGACGAAGTTTGAAGAGATCTTCACAGAGTATAAAAAGAAAACAAATTCTCTATTATTATATCAAAAAAATCCTTGATACTCCAACGATACCAAGAATTTGATAGGAAAAGTTCACCAGAGATGAAATGAATTTTCATTCTTTATCTGGAATGACTTTGAATAAATAATACGTCATAAAAAGGGTTAAGGCAGCTAAAGCAAACTTCACCCAGATAAGAGGTGCAAAGAAGATAGAAATTCCCGTTAGAATATAAATGGAAATAAGAATTTTTCTTTTACGCTCCCGAGCAATAGCACCTGTTTCGCGAAAGTCCGCCACATAGATTTGATACAACTTAGTATGGTATAGCCATTTTTCAAATCGTTTGGAAGAGCGTGAAAAGCATGCAATCGCCAACAGCAAAAAAGGGGGGCGGTAATAGCGGTAAAGCAACTCCCAAAAGGGCTAATCCTACTGAAATAAAACCAATCATTAAGTAAAAAATTCGCATTCTTTCTCCTAAATATTTGTTAAAGGTGTCGCCGTATCTGGCGATGTATCACAAATATGAAAATCATGCTCAACCGCCAAATCAGCCTGTGCTAATTGATTGATCATTGTGATATGAGCCAATTCTTTGGTATTATTTTCTTTGCTAAGATGCCCTAGATAGATTTTCTTAGTGCGATAACCCAACGTACGAATCATGGTTTCTGCCCCGTCATCATTCGACAAATGTCCTTGGTCAGATAAAATCCGCTGCTTCAGGCTCCAAGGATAAGCTCCGCTACGAAGGATTTCAATATCATGGTTGGACTCGATCAAATACCCGTCCGCATTTTCAATAATCCCCGCCATACGATCGCTAACATAGCCAGTATCCGTCAGTAGAACAAAACTTTTATCGTCTTTCATCAGTCGGTAAAATTGCGGTGCAACCGCATCATGACTAACACCAAAACTTTCAATGTCAATATCGCCAAATGTCTTGGTTTTTCCCATTTCAAAAATGTGCTTCTGACCAACATCAATCTTCCCAAGCGCTACTTCCATAGCATTCCATGTTTCTTGATTGGCATAAATGTCTAAATGATATTTCCGTGCCAAAACGCCCACACCATGGATATGATCCTTATGCTCATGCGTTACCAAAATGGCATCCAAATCCTCTGGTTTACGGTCAATTTCACTCAATAAGCTGGTAATTTTCTTCCCAGACAAGCCCGCATCAATCAACAACTTCTTCTTTGGAGTTTCTAAATAAAAACAGTTACCGGTAGAACCTGACGCTAAAATACTATACTTAAATCCTTTCTCGCTCATGGCTATCCTTCTAATTCATCTTCTTCCCAATCATCATCTTTGACAGCTTCTTTGTCATATGGCAGAACGATTGTAAACGTTGAGCCTTTGCCATACTCGCTCTTTGCCCAGATAAATCCGTGATGTTGCTTAATAATTTCCTTAGCAATAGCTAAACCTAATCCGGATCCACCTTGTGCACGACTTCTTGCTTTGTCTACACGATAGAAGCGGTCAAAAATTTTCGGTAAATCTTTTTTAGGAATCCCTAAGCCCTCATCTGATATAGACAAAATCATTTGGGTCTCGGTTGTTTTCATACTCACTGTGATCTTACCGCCGTCAGGAGAATATTTAATAGCATTGTTGATAATATTATCAATCACTTGTGTCATCTTATCTGTATCAATTTCGACCCAAATAGAGTTAATAGGATAATCTCGAATAATTTCGTACTTCTTATCATCATTCTGACTTCTGATTTTGTCAAAACGATTTAAAATAAACGTGATAAAAGCTGTAAAATTCGTCAGCTCAATATCCAAATGACTAGTCGCATTGTCAATACGTGACAAACTCAGCAAGTCCGAAACCATTCGCATCATCCGATTGGTTTCATCTAACGAAACCTTAATAAAATCTGGTGCAACTGGCTCAGACAAAGCGCCCTCATCTAATGCTTCCAGATAAGACTTGACACTGGTCAAGGGAGTACGCAATTCATGACTGACATTAGAAACAAATAGTCTCCGCTCACGTTCCTCTTTTTCCTGCTCCGTTGTATCATGCAGCACTGCAACCAGCCCTGAAATAAAGCCTGATTCTCGCCGAATCAAGGCAAATCGAACACGTAAACTTAAAAACTCTCCATTTTCATCCTGCGAATCAATGGTCAGCTCTGGAACTTTCGTAATCAAGTCTCGTAAGTCATATTCGTCTTCGATATCCAGCAGTTTTAAGATATTCATCTTTCGTGCTTCGGATTCTTTAACTCCCAACTGCTTGGTCGCCATATCATTAATCATGATAATCTGCCCACGACGATTGGTCGCAAGAACGCCGTCCGTCATATAGGATAAAATACTCGACAGGCGCTTAGTTTCTTGCTCTAAATTTTCATGCGTTAGACGGATTACCTCAGATAAATCATTGATACTATTGGTAATATCCGTAATTTCTGGGCCACCTTGCATATCTAAAACTTCTGAATAATCTCCTGCAATTAAGTCTTTCACTTTTTGATTCAATTGGCGAATACGAACATTATCACGTCGGTTTTCCAAGGAAAGCAAGGTAATAACCAAAATAAATCCTAAAATGAGTAAGACAAATACAAAATCTTTTGATACAACAAATTGTCTAATATTATCAATCATTGTTTCTCATGTAATATCCAACGCCGCGCCGTGTTAAAATATACTCTGGTCGGCTAGGAATATCCTCAATCTTTTCTCTCAAACGGCGAATTGTCACATCGACCGTCCGTACATCTCCAAAATAATCATAACCCCACACCGTTTCTAGCAGATGTTCACGCGTCATCACTTGCCCGATATGCGTTGCCAAATGGTGGAGCAATTCAAACTCACGGTGTGTTAAATCTAATTCTTCGCCATGCTTTTTCACGACAAAAGCATTAGTCAAAATCTGCAAATCTCCAATCACAATTTCTGTCAGAGCAGCTTCTGCTTCTTGATTTTCAATTGTCAAATCTGTCCGCCGCAAAATGGCTTTAACACGCGCCTGCAACTCACGATTAGAGAAAGGCTTTGTCATATAGTCATCCGCACCGATTTCAAGACCAATAACTTTGTCAAATTCACTGTCTTTGGCAGAAAGAACGATGATTGGCACATTACTCGTTTTCCGAATCGTTCGCGCCACCTCTAAACCATCCATTTCGGGCAACATCAAGTCCAAAATCAAAATATCTGGACGTTCTGCTTCAAACATCTCTAACGCTTCGCGACCGTCGAAGGCTGTCACTACTTCATAACCTTCTTTTACCATGTTAAACTTTATAATATCTGAGATTGGTTTCTCATCATCTACAACTAATATTTTTTTCATTCTATTCACCTTTTTCTATCTTTTCATTATACCAAATTTTCCTTAAAATTTACCAATTCAACTCATAACACATCATTTCTTTACTTTACAAATTTAAAACAAATATGTTAAAAATATGACAGCAAAGACAGGTTTTCATATCAAAAAATAGTCCAGACAAAAGCGTCTTAGACCATTCATTGAATTTTTAGGAAAAACTATGAAACGCAATACACCTGTCTTAACTTTTCACTGCTACTGTAGTAATTTCCTAAAGAAGCAAATGCTCTGAACTGCTAGATGTTCATTTACTTGTCTTTCTCCAGCGAAATATCCCATAACCTAAAAGCGTCCCCACCAATAAACAGATAAAATAGACTGCATGATACAGGAAAATCCATTCACCGAAGGGCAGAATCGTCACAAGGAACATGAGTGTCGCTAAAAGCAAAAAACGGCGAGAAAAACCATTTAGTCCAGCATAGACAACTGCTACAAGGAATGTTGCCAGCGGTGAATATATCAAAACATTATTCACCACCAAGCCCTTTCGTAACAATTCGTCCATTGGTATCATTTGGACAATTCCATAAAATAACGAATAGAAAAAGAGTAGTACAGCTAAAAAAGGAAGATCGCGTTTCATTTTCCCACCTCGCTAGTTTTGGAATTTTATTTCAGGTATTTCTGTATATTTTTGATTTGTCGTTTAGATGCTTTAAACATTCGCGCTGATCCATTTACAGGAAGGGCAATCGCTTTTTGGGGAAGATAAATGATAGATTTCGCTAATCGCTTACTAACAGACTCCTCCGGATATAAATCATTGTTGAAATCTTTTGAAATGGTTAAATCCAAATAAAATTCATAGACACGACGGCCGAAGTTTTCAGCAGAGATTTCGTATAATTTTGCAGCGAGACTTTTCTCATCCAAATCCGGTGTTGCAATAACAGCTTCCAAAATCGCTCCTGCCAAATTACGTTCTTCATAATAAAGCGTTCCAAACATCTTGTCATTGATAACGTTGTCCAGATAAGGGTTTCCATGCGCAATAATCGGAGTGCCACTCGCTAGGCTTTCTAAATATGTCAAGCCCTGTGTCTCACTCGTTGAAGCAGAAATAAAGAAATCCGCTGCTTTATAATACAATGCGGTTTCACTTGGTGCAATCATTCCTGTGAAAATCACTGCATCTGTAATGTTCAACCGTTTGGCTTGTGATTTTAAGTCAGACAAATAAGGACCGTCTCCCGCCACTACCAACTTCACATCTGGATTTTCTTCCAAAACAGCTGGCAGAGCAGCTAAAACTGCCTGAATGTTTTTTTCATAAGAAATGCGTGATAGGCTAAGCAACATGGTTTCTTGATTTGAAATGCCTAATTTTTCTCGTAAATCAGCAATATTCTCAGCAGTAATTTCTGGACGTTCAAATTTGGCCAACTCAATTCCAGTCGGGATAACCCGTTTTTCTACTTTTACTTTGTATTTCATGAGTAAATCATAGACAATCTCGCTCGGACAAATCACACCGTCCAAATCACTCATAAATCCACGAACAATGTATTTGACCATACTAGGACGAATGACCATACCTTTAGCAATATAACGTACATAATCTTCATACTGTGTATGATAGGTATGAACAACTGGAATCCGCAGCTCTTTCGCAATCCAAACACCCAACAAACCCAAAGAAAATTCAGTCTGGGTATGAATAATATCCAATTGATATTGGCGAGCAATCTCTAAAGCCGTTGAAAAACCGCGATAAGCAATTCGCCGATCTTTAAAGGCAAAAAACGGCACGCTGGGAATCCGAATAATCTGCCAATCCTCATAACGATTGACATCCTTATCTGTCGTTGTAAAAATAAAAACAGTATGTCCAAGCTTTTCTAATTCTGTTTTTAAAGTGCGAATACTAGTTGCCACCCCTGAAACCTGAGGGAAATACGTATCCGTAAAAAGACCAATTCGCATGCTACATCTCCAATACTTCTCGATAAGCATCCACAAGCTTATAAGCCACATCATCAATTGAACGACTCTGCGCTACCTTATAGCCAGCTTCCCGCTTATCCACCTTTCCATCCAAAATCTTTTGAATAGAATCTACAAACTCATCTACATTGTGTCCCAATTCAGCTGATTGTTCATCAATCCAACCTTCATATACAGGAATATCACGTAAAACGACATGTTGATGACTAGCCAACGCCTCTAGCACCACAATCCCTTCTGTTTCTTCATAACTGGGGAAAAAGAAGAGACTGCTACCGCTCATAGCTCCTTCAAAAACAGCACCTTTAAAATAACCCGGAAATTCAACATTTTTAGGATGATTAAAAAGTACAAGATTTCTGATTTTCCGTGGAATGATCCACTTGTTAATGCTGCCCAGCCAGATAAAGCGTACATCTGACATCCTGCGTGCTACTTCTACAAAGTCTTCTATTCCCTTGCGTCTGAAATAAAGTCCCGCACAAACAACCACCTTATCTCCTTCTTGGATATGAAAATGTTTTCTAAATACTTCTTCTTTATGTGGATCTTTTTTATATTTCTGAAGGTCAATCCCATTAGAAACCACCACAATTGGTGTTGTCACGCCATAGCCCTGAATCAACTTTTTGGAATACTCAGACGGTGTAATGATAAAATCCGCCATTTGGTACATGTGAGCTAAATATTTTCCAAAGGCTGCCGCAAAAAAGTTTGACCCGATAAAGGAATTGCGAAAATCTTCTTTAGTCGAATGCCCATGCATAATCACTTTTTTCCCTTGTTTTTTTGCTTTGTGCAAAAGTCGCAAACTTCTAGGCCCATAAGTATTGATATGAACCACATCATAATCTCCTGAAGGATCGGTCGTGTAGGGAATTCCAGCCAAATCTAGAGCTTTCATCTGATGTTGCAAAGCTCGTCCAATGCCTGATTTTTCCAAAACCGCTTTACCTTCTAAATACAGTAATACTTTCATGTCTTCTATTATACCCAAAAGATAGAAAAAATAAAACCACAAAGGTATAGAGCCTCTTGAAAACAAAAAAGTCCGAGACACTAGTATCTCAGACATAAACTACTCTCATAATAAACGAGTAGCAAAATGATTGGACAACAAACTTAAAATTGAAAATTTCAAGTTCTGTCTAACTCTACTTACTTTCTTGTTGAACGGCGCTCAATAAGACCATGAGCTAATACTACTTCGCGTTCTTCCAGCTCTTCCTTGTGCATAATCTTAGTCAGCATGCGCATACTAATTGCACCAAGGTCATACAAAGGTTGACCAATAGTTGTCAAATTTGGACGAGTGAAGCGTGCTACCTGCGAATCATCGCTAGTGATGATTTCAAAATCTTCTGGTACATTTACACCCTTGTCTGATAAACCATTTAACAGCCCAGCCGCCAGCTCATCACCAGTCACAAAGGCTGCTGTAGCTTTAGAAGCAATGACCCGTTCTGCTAATTGATAACCATCATCATAGCTGTATTTTGACTCAAAAACCAATCCTTCACTATAGGTAAGTTTAGCTTTCTTCAAAGCTTCTTTGTAACCAGCTAAACGAATCTTACCATTGATATCATCCACCAAAGGTCCGCTTACAAAAGCAATTTTTTGATTATTTTTCGTAAGACATTCAACTGCATCCATGGTTGCTTGCTTATAGTCAATATTCACACTTGGTAATTGATGCTCCACATCAACTGTGCCTGCAAGCACAACTGGCGTCCGCGAACGAGAAAACTCGGAGCGAATCTTTTCTGTTAAATGATAGCCCATAAAAATGATACCATCTACTTGTTTTGAGAACAGCGTATTGACAACCGAAACTTCCTTGTCATCGTCTTCGTCGCTATTTGCTAAAACAATATTGTATTTATACATCTCCGCAATGTCGTCAATCCCTTTTGCAAGCGTTGCAAAATAACTGCTTGTAATATTTGGAATGACAACTCCAACAGTCGTCGTCTTTTTGCTAGCAAGACCACGCGCTACCGCATTTGGGCGGTAGTCAAGGCGGTCAATCACTTCCAAGACTTTTTTTCTTGTATTTTCCTTTACATTTTTATTTCCATTTACCACACGGCTAACGGTTGCCATTGAAACTCCCGCTTCACGCGCGACATCATAAATGGTTACTGTATCGTCTGTGTTCATGCTTCTTCCTTTCTATATTGAAAATATCGTTTTCACATTCCTACCAAACTCATTTTATCACTTATTGGAAACACTTTCAAGCATTTTGATAACTTTTTGAAAAATCTTGTTTTTTAGGCAAATTTTTAGCAATTTTACCAATGATTTTACAAGAAAAATGTACCCAATCTGTAAAATTTCTGAAGTGAAAAAAAGTTCTTACTGTCCTCTTGATTTTTACCTATTTTTTTGCAAAAATAGAGGGGTAGAAAGAAGGTACTAGAATGACCAAAATAAATCAAATTATTTCTTATCTGGAAACAGAAAAAGCAGATGTTGCCGTAGTTTCTGATCCTGTTACAATCAATTATTTAACAGGATTTTATAGCGACCCTCACGAACGTCAGATGTTTCTTTTTATTTTTACAAATCATGAACCACTACTCTTTGTGCCTGCTCTTGAAGTAGAACGTGCTAGTGCGATTGTCAATTTTAAAGTTGTGGGTTATGTTGACTCTGAGAATCCTTGGATAAAAATCAAAGCAGCCTTACCAGCGGACAGCGCCCGCAAAACTGCTGTTGAATTTGATAACTTGATTTTGACCAAATACAATGGATTGCGGACCGTTTTTGAACAAGCTGAATTTACAAACTTAACCCCATGTATCAATCGTATGCGCCTCATCAAATCGGCCGATGAAATCAAGAAAATGTTTGTCGCAGGAGAATACGCAGATAAAGCTGTTAAGATTGGTTTTGATACTATTTCTCTCGATAAAACAGAAACAGATATTATTGCTCAAATTGACTTTGGTATCAAACAACTCGGCTATGAGATGAGCTTTGAAACTATGGTTTTGACAGGTGATAATGCTGCTAATCCACATGGCATTCCTGGTGCAAACAAAGTCGAAAACAATGCCCTGCTTCTATTTGACCTTGGCTGTATGGTCAATGGTTATGCCAGCGATATGACACGGACAGTTGCTGTTGGAAAACCAGATCAGTTTAAAAAAGACATTTACAATCTAACGCTTGAAGCTCAATGGGCAGCTCTTGACTTCATCAAGCCCGGAGTAACAGCTCATGAAGTAGATCGCGCAGCACGCGAAGTCATCGAAAAAGCCGGTTATGGTGAATACTTCAATCATCGTTTGGGGCATGGTATCGGCATGAGTGTTCACGAATTTCCATCTATCATGGAAGGAAACGATATGGTTATCGAAGAAGGTATGTGCTTCTCTGTCGAGCCTGGAATTTATATTCCAGGAAAAGTTGGCGTTCGTATCGAAGATTGCGGTCATGTCACAAAAGATGGCTTTGAAGTCTTTACAAGTACAAGTAAAGATCTGCTCTATTTTGATTAAAAACTAAAAAAAGCTAAAATAGTTGATTTAAGGACTGAAGCCTGTATTGGATTTAGTCCTTTTTATTTTGAACTCTAACTTTGTTGTAATCATCGAATTAACTAATTAACTCGTTTAGTAATTAAATCTGTTTTTAAATCTATAAAGCATCTTAACTTTTAACATACCAAAGAAAATTTTATTGTTCTTGATGCCAATTTCTTTTCATGTCATAAAAAGATGAAGAATTCTTTTCGACAAAAAATAATGACAAAATCAATTTTACATATTGTTATATTCTATTCATAACTCATTTCATAAGAAAAAACTCCATAGTTGAATTTTTAGCCAACTATAGAGATTTGTAGAGCTACTTATTATAGCTTTTTACTCACTATGTACTTTAAAAAAATCTTTTGACAAATAGCCCTTACCCGCCACCATATCATATTGAATAAGTTTCAGGTCTTCTGCAATTTGCCGCCCTTCTGCATCCAAATCTTTTTTATCAACACTTGCCTTATGCAAAACTTCTGTTAATAAAGCATAATAAGGTGATACTTTTGAATTGGTTTGTTCTAACAATAGAGCTGTGAAGTCACTTGAATTTACAATCGGATAGTCCAATTTAGGTGTTTCATAATTACTCCACACAAAATAGTCTGTTAAATATTGACTCTCTGGATTATTTTTGAAAGCTGACTGTGGATAAAGCCCTGGTAAATGATCTCCATAAAAAACAACTGTAATTTTTTTATTTATTTTTGAAAGTTGATCAAGAAAATCCTTTGTGGCTACATCTGTGTAGTATAATAAACGAGTATAGTTAGTTAATTGATCGTTTACATCACTAGAGAAACTATCGTTGCTTGCCTTTAATTCACTCGGTTCTTGTTCAGCCCATGGCGAATGATTTTGCATTGAAATAACAGAAAAGAATTGGCCGTTATCATTCATATTATTTAAAACAAACTGATAAGTTGATGCATCACTTGGATGATAACCTTCATTTTCATATTTAATATTTGGGAATTATGTGCCTGTTTACACAACCGCAAAGTATAGTTTTCAAATTTACAAAATCTTGTTTTAAAATACTACATATTGTAATTGGTGTAAACTGCTATATAGTTCCCAAAAATAAATAAAGATAATAGTGCTATTGCTGCTATTTGAAAACTAGTCGAACCTGGCAATGTATAAAGTCCCCAATAATCACCAAAACCCAATCCCATACTCATTTGTATCAATACATTAAACAATAAGCCCAAGAAAATACTAACCACAATTGATGAATAAACTGTCCCTCTGTTATTTACAATATCTTCAACACCACGAATACTAGAATATATAATAAAAAAAGCAATAACCATAACTAAGATTGTTTCAAAAAAATAAGAAATCGTCCCAAAATGATTAAAAATGCCATCATTTGAAATAACCCAAGTTATTTTACTATCATAAATACAAAATAAAAGAAAAAATTGAGAAAGAAAAAAATTCTCATAGAGTGAATTAGGGGAAAATAAAGATGTAAGTTTATCAACATCAATTATTTTCTTACCCCTTTTACCTGGATTTATTAACTTATAAATAAATGTACTTAAAATAGAAATACTTAAAATTAAAAGAACAGGGACTAGACCTTTAAATTGTAATAAATGATTTTTGTTAAAGCTCCAAATATTAAAGTTTGGATTATTGATATTCATTGATATGGTAACAAGATAAGAGAATATACAATAGATAATATGAATAAGTACTAATTTGAAATAAAATTCTTTACGAAATTTACAAAGGAATGCGCAAAGACTTAATATCAAAAGAGTAAGATAATATAAAATTTCAGGAAATATTGCTATTTTTTTTATAATTAAATTTCCTTGATTATTGCTTAGTAAAACACAATTTCCTAAAATGTAAAAAAGGAAAAACATAATTACTAAATAAATATAATCTGTTTTAATTTTTTTCATACGACTCTCATCTCTTTTTGTTTAAAATTCTTTTAGCGATATACTTAATTGCTCTAGCTGGTCCGATAAAGATATATTTAAGAGCTCCTTTAATCCCACCCATGTAGGTAAAGTCAACATAAGTATTAGGAGCACTATTTCCACGCTCATTTAACAATTTATTATCAACAAAAGCTGTGATCTGAGCTGGATTTTTAGAAATTCGAAAATCATAATGCTCATTCCAAGCGATGTAAATCAATAAACGTTCAATGGCATGTAGAATCGAATTTTGCGGCAATGGCTCCACAGGCACGTCATCATCTGTCAAACCAAGTTCAAATAAGGGTTTGAGGGCGTCATATTTGAACCAAACAAAAGTTCCATAACTCATGACAAAACTGTGAAAATCATTAAAATCAATCACTTTAGTCAATCCCATACGTTCCCATAGATTATTCATCTCAGGAGCAATTAAATGCTCATTCCATGCATCCACAATCTTGTTGTAACGGAAGAAGGTAGGAATGTCTGCAATAATAATCCCCAACTTCTCATTATCAAAATTTGACAAAATGTTATTGGCTGGACAAACCAACATTTGAATGAGTTCCTTACGCCAAGACTCCCCAGCCCAAAAATCCGCTTCTTTTGATTTTTTAGTATGAAAATGTCCGATGTAGTCATACTGAGATAAGTCTTCTTTGAGCTTGAGCATCGGTAGCACATCACGTCCAATATTTCCTGTCACACGAATGTCTGCTGGACGCTTGTGTTGATCTAAGATTTCCTGAATTTCTTTGTGCTTCTCCTCAATATCTGTTGTGATGAAAAGATCATAATCAAAATCAAAGGATTTCTCAAAAGCATTCAGAAACTCTTCAAGTAAGTCAACGTAAAAAGTATGCAGATGCACTGCAATTTTCTTACGAGATAAATCCGCAGGAGCAACTTGTTTAACCAACTTGTGCCCTAACAAGTACTTAAAGTCTGGAAAATTAACCTCTGACATATGGGAAATAATCAAGTCAATCGGATAGTTGGTTTTATCTGCAATCTCATCCAAAATATAAGGTGTAATACCTTGGTGAGCATCTATGGCTTTTACCTTAATAAAAGGAACCTTGTGCTTTAAAATAGCCGTTGGATTATAGTAAGAAAAGTCAGGGTGAAGCATGTCTGTTGTATCTTCATTAACCGTATCAAAGACTGTCTGATAGCGGAAACCAGCAGCCAAGAAGGTAGTTGTTACCTTAGTTTCATAATCATTGATAACTTTTTGGACATCAGTATGATTTTTCACATTTTCCCAAAACTTTCTAAAAGCCAAAGACACAATAACTGGCTTTTTAAAAGTGATAAAGTAACTTTGGATATGCTCAGGAAAGCCCTGCGTCTGACGAGATTTTTTTGTCCTACGATTATTAGTCAATCCCCAGAAATCAACTTGGTCATCAGCTTCATATTTGAGGTAATAATCCTTGATCTCCCAAAGCGGACCAAAACAAGTATCATTCATGATAGTAACAACATCGTAGGTCGTAATATCATCAAAGCTGACATGAGTCATACCATCACGCCAAGCTGCAAAATCAAAACCAATATTTTCACGTTGGATAAAATTATCCATCAAACGCAAATTAACTAATTTCTGGTGGTCACGCTCACTAACTTGGCTATTTGAGATAAAGATAACCTTTGAAAACAGAGGCCGCATCTGTGTCAGTTGATAATAAACATGCGAACTCACACGATTATATTTATTAAAGTGCACATATAAAAGCAGACGCTTCATTTTCTTCTCCTAAAAAAGTTGATAATTTTTGTTGGAATCGTCCAACGACGTGAATGGGTAACCAAATTGTAACGAACGACCATTTCTTCTAGAGCTTGCTTGTAGTGCAGACGCTCTTGGCTAGCTATTTCAAACTGAACTTTATAAGAACTAAGTTCTTTTAGTTCTTGCGATACTTTAAAAAGATCCTTAGCTAGGAGTTTTGCCACAAAGTCATTTGAAGTAATATTATCTACATTAAACATTGAATAGTTTAATGTAAAATCTTTCTTTCTAATTTTCGAAATATCATAAATCAATTGTGGATCAGGTTGATTGAAAAAGACATAGTCACCAACTAACTTGCCATTAGTTAAACTTGGAAGGATTTCTGTTTGGTAATCATTAGCAACCAAGGAAACACGTTTATAAAAGCTTTCAATTTCAGAAAGGTCAATTCGCAGCCGCACTGTATCTTCTGGCAAATCAAACGAAAAACTATCCTGATACTTCATAGGGATTTCCAGCACTCGCTCTTGGCTAAACTCTTCATCATCACCTGAAAAATAAATCGTCACATACTGCTTATCAACCTGTGATACCAGATTACTTTTTTGAGACAGGGCAATTTCAAAACGATTATCTTGTTTAAGTAATAGCTCAAGCGCACGCTGGTAATCACAAGGATATTTTTCTAAATATTCCAACTGTGTTTGTAATAAACGCTCAAAACGCCGTTGAAGCCTGGCATCATCCTGAGTACGTGAATCCGACTCTGGATCCATTCGATAGACCGTAGTCGAGTCTGGCAAAAAACTCAGGGTCGTTCGTCGAAATAATTCTAGCTGGATGTTAAAAGTATCGTCCGCAGTGTTAATATCAATGAGGTCATTAACTTCATGCATCAACTCAGTGTCAACCAGCCAAGTTGAAGCCATGGTCATTCCTTTCAAAACAAGCATCTCTTCGTAAGAAGTCAATAATGGAATAACTTGGTTTTTAAAGACATCTGCCTGTGTTGTTCTACCAAAAGAATCCACCATATCAAACTCTGTATTAGACCATTTAGAATTTGGTGTAGTTTCCAACAAGTCAACCTGTTTTTGCAACTTCTCATCATCTATCCAGTAATCATCCCCATCACAACGGGCAATATACTGACCACGAGCTTCCTTACAAATAGCAACCCAAGTTTTGGCAATCCCTTGATTTTCAGAATTGAAAAAAGTACGAATTTTATCAGGATAGCGCTGACCATAATTGCGGATAATATCAATTGACTCATCAGTTGAACAGTCGTCAACTAAAATAATTTCAAATTCAAAACTTGTTTTTTGCCGCAAAAAACTATCAATAGCATCTGCTATCCACTTTCCCTTATTGTAATTTGTACAAATAACAGACACTTTTGGCATGGTTATATCCTCAACTTTTAATCATTAAATGTCCAATTCCCGTTTCGCTGAATTAAACCACTAGCGGAATCCAAGGCAGATTTGTCATCTGGCGCAATATCATCACGGTTAATCCAAATAATCGGTGTCTGTATACTATCAGCAAAACCAAGCATTTGTCCTGCTTTATCACGCACAGTAACCTCTAATTTCATTTTCAAATTATTAACATTTGGCAACGAACACTCATAAGTTACTTGCTTGTGCCCTGCTCCAGATGTTGGAAAATTCATTGAATTATCATTATAAATCCAAATATTGTGGTCAATGTCAGTCAAAGACAGAGCAATGTAGGTTTGAACGTCTTCAAGAACATCATAAGAAACGGTGAAAGATACTTTCTCTTTTGGTGTCATACGAGTTGGAGAGTGAAGCTCAACATTAACATTTTCAACTTGAACCGCCTTTTCTTCCACCTTATCATCAGTTTCAGAGTCTTCAATGACTTGTTCAGTATTGTCGTAACTGTATTGATTGGCAACATTAAAGGGTTCCCCGTAGGCTTTAACTAAACCGTCTTCAATCAGCACCGCACGGTTACAATATTTCTTAACGGCCCCCATGTCATGGGTCACCAGAATGGTCGTCTTGCCTGATTTTTTACGTTCCATGAAGTAATCATTGCACTTGCGTTGGAAAGCTTCATCACCCACTGCCAGAACCTCATCCAAAATCAAGACGTCACCTTGTGCCTTAATAGCAACTGAAAAGGCTAAGCGGACTTGCATACCACTAGAGTAGTTTTTTAATTTTTGGTTCATGAATTCTTCGAGCTCTGCAAATTCAACAATACCATCATACATATTATCAATTTCACTGGTACTAAAACCAAGAAGTGCACCATTCATATAAACATTTTCACGTCCAGTTAATTCTGGGTTAAAGCCGACACCGAGTTCAATAAAGGAAACCATTTTCCCGTTTACCGTGACTGTCCCCTTTTCAGGAACATAAATTTGAGAAATAATTTTCAAAAGTGTTGATTTCCCAGAACCGTTACGACCAACAATCCCAAAGAAGTCCCCTTCTTCAACTTCAAAGTTAATATCTTTTAAAACATGCTGCTCTTTATATCCCTTAATTCCTCTAAAGCGATTCACTAACGTTGTACGAAGACTATTGGTTGCTTCTGTAGGTAATTTAAAATATTTGCTAACATGATCAACTTTTACTGCAATTTTTTTATCTGACATTATAAAATCTCCGCAAATTTTTTAGCATTTTTATTAAATATCAAAAAACCGACTATAAAAATAAGAAATGGTAATAAATATGGAATAGCTACAATAAACTTATTATTTATCATTTGCCAAATAGGAGTATTTGCCTTATCAATCAGAAAATAGCGCATATCTTGAATGATTTGGGCTAATGGATTCATCATAACAAGCTTTGCAGCCGTAGGATTTTTATCTGCAATAAAACTAATTGGATAAATAATGGGGGTTGCATATAATCCAGCTTGTAGCATGACTTCCCAAATTTGAGATAAATCACGAAAACGAACAAAAAGAGTCGCTAAGACAAAGGCTAAACCACTTGCAATGAGAAATAGTTCTACAAATAATGGAAGAAGCCATAAAGCAGAAATGGTAAAGCGAACCCCATTAGCAAGCGCAAAAATCAAAACAACTATAAGGTTAATTGAAAAATTGATAGCTGCTCCTGCGACTGCTGAAATAACAACAATATGTTTAGAAAAGTTCAACTTCCGAAGTAAATCTCCACGGGTAACAATTGAAACCATGCCCATTGAAGTCGCTTCTGAAAAAAAAGACCAGATAACATTAGCTAAAAGAAGGGCCACTGCAAAATGAGGTACATTCCCACCTAAACGAAGAAATCTAATAAAAACAAAATACATAATTGTAAACATTAGAAGGGGCTTTAAAATTGACCAAAGATAGCCAATCAAGCTCCCTTGATACCGTAATTTAAAATCTGTTTTAATCATCTCACGTAAGAGAATCATATTTTTTCGACTAAATAAGTCCATCATTACTCCTTATAAGCAAATTTTGTAAGAATTAGGGTTGTAAAGACAAAAGTATGGAAGGCACGATTCTTTCGATAGCCATATTTTTGAAGACGACGCAAGCGATCCATAAACGGGACTTCCATGATTGTCACAAAATTTTCAATCAGTTCTTTATTTTGAGCAGTTAGAGACAAGGCCAATAAATTCCTTGCTTGTTCTTGGCTATCTTGAATCAATTTCCAATATTTTGCGAAGAGAATATGCGGGCGAATCCAATTCTGCATTCTTTTTCTGAGGGTTCTTGCACCTAAAACATTATTGGAATGTTGCCGATATAATTCACTTGGTTGGTCTATATAGACTAAATGACCAAAAGCTGCTGCCAGCAAAGCCAAATACCAGTCATGCATGAGAAGGTCATGAACTTCTTGACCTGTCCATAAGTCAGCCAGAGCTTGGTTAATCATCGAAACGCCGCCTGTAACAGTATTTTCTGTTAATTCTTGAAGCAGTTCCGTGTTTGCATGGTCAGACTGTGTACGAATCATACTTTCATGTACAACATTTAACTCTTGATCTACAACTTTTAAATCCGTGTAAACCAGCAAGGGCTGACTGGTATCGTGTTTAATCGCTTCTTCTAGCTGCATTTCTACTTTCTCAGGCAACCAAACATCATCCTGGTCACTAAAAAAGTAGACATCTGACATTTGATGTTTCAAAAGATGAAAGAAACTTTTGATAACACCAAGATTTTCAACGCTATCAGGATTGACAAAATGAATGCGATTATCTTTGTGACAAAAATCTTGAATAATCTCACGTGTCCTGTCTTTAGAACCATCATCTCGGATTAACAGCCGCCAGTCTGTATAGGTCTGCTGCCGAATACTTTCAATCTGTTCTGCTAAAAACCGCTCACCATTGTAGGTGGACATGAGAATCGTCACTTTCATAATAAAAATAATTCCTCGTACTCACCCACAATTTTTTCCCAAGTGTAGTGTTCTTTCATATTTTCTTTGGCAGCTTGACCTAGATTTGAAAAGTCAGACTGTTTATCCACCTGATGAAGGAGATCAACTAGGCTATCTTCTTTCTTATCCCAGTAAAAGGCTGTTTTTTTTGCCACTTGTCGGTTAAAGTCCACACCCAGCACTAAATTCAAATCTGTCTGAGCTAGCGCCTCCAGCAGTCCAGGATTGGTACCGCCGACCTCATGACCATGAATATAAGCAAACGCTTGATTGCGAATATACTTCAATAATTCTTGATCATAAACAGTCCCGACAAACTTAATCCGCTTATCTTGGTCAAAATTTGTTTGTTGTCGTAGTTCTTCAAAATAAGCATTGCCTTGCTGATTGCATACAATCAGCAAGTCTCGTTGCGTCTGCGACTTCATAAACTCACGAATGATAATTTCATAGTTATTTTCAGGAACAAAACGCCCAACAATCAAATAATAATTTTTTTCTTTACTTGCCCACGTGTCAAAAAAGTGTCGGACTTTTTCATCCTGAGAAGTTAAAGATGACAAGCGCAAATCGGTTCCATAGGCAATAAAAGTGGTTTTAGCCCACGGATAAGCTTTCTGGATATAGCTTTCAATTCCTTGATTGTCCGAAATCACCAAATCGGCATGCTTGGTCATCACTTTCTCAGAATATTTGAGATAATTTTGAACAGGCTTAGACCACTTAGCGCGCTTCCACTCAAGTCCATCGGGATTGATGTAAAAGAGACCGCCAGCATTGCGAATTTTTCGTGCAAAAGGTGCGATAAAAGCTCCAATAGTATTCCCTAAGATATAGAAAATAGGATGCTCAATCTGTTGCTGCTTGACTAACGTAAGTGCATAGTTGATTGCCATCATATCATAAGCAATAACACGAGCTGGACCAAGTTTTGGTGCTTTAATCGTAAAACAGTCTACGCCTTTGTAATCAAAATGATGATAAGCTTCATCATCTGATAAACAAGCTACATGGTATTGGATTTGAGGAGATATGCGGTTCTCCACTAATTTCTCAACAAAGGTTTCAAATCCACCATATTTAGCAGGAAGGCCACGACTTCCGATGATGAATACATGTTTCATGATTTCCCTCAATTCAAGATTTTGCAATCTAACCTATTATATCACTTTATAAATCGTTTGTGTAACATAAAATAGAAAAGCAACCTTTCGGCTGCTTCTACCTTATTTCTTTCCTTGTTTATAAAATTCTTTGAGGGCATCTTGCCAAGTTGGGATGACAAAGCCGGTTGCCTTAGCTTTAGCTATACTCATGGTAGAGTTGAGTGGTCGCTTCGCTTTCGCTGGAAACTTACTAGAGTCTACTGGCAAAACTTCGACATCTGTATCTTTTAAGATTTTCACTGCAAAGTCATACCAAGTCGTATCTTCTGTGGCATCATTTGACAAATGATAATAGCCAAATTCTTTTTGATTTTCTGCTAAGTACGTCATAAATTCAGCCAACGTACGCGTCCAAGTCGGACGACCGTGTTGATCGTTGACAACAGTCAGAGTTTTATGTGTTTTCGCTAAATTTTGCATAGTGAAAACAAAGTTCTTTCCATAATTTCCAAAGACCCAAGCTGTGCGGATAATGTAGAAACGGCTAGAATATTTCTCAACCAATTCCTCTCCCATGCGCTTCGTGCGACCATATTCTGTCTGAGGGTCTGGTTGATCGTCTACCTCCCATTCCTGCCCAACTGGCTTATCTCCAGCAAAAACATAGTCTGTAGAAATGTAAACAAGTGTTGCACCATGCTTTTCTGCTGCTTTAGCAACATTTTCAGTTCCTGTGACATTGATTGCATAATCCAGTTCTTTACCTTCATCTTCTGCTGCGTCCACAGCTGTATAGGCAGCACAGTGGTAGACAAGACTTGGCTTCACTTCTGCAAAAACCTTCTCAACCATTTCGGCATTTGTAATATCCATTTCTGCCACGTCAACTGCCACATACTCTTCGTTGCGTTCATCTAAAAGATAACGAAGTTCTGTCCCAAGCTGTCCGTTAGCTCCTGTAATTAAAATCATTTGAAATTCCTTTCTGAATAATAAACATTCAACGAATCCATTATATCAAAAAAAGCAGAAAAAATCTGCTTTCTACTCGCTCTTCTCTTTAATCACGTAAATTGGTCTTTTTTTGGTTTCCATGAAAATTTTCCCAATGTATTTACCAAGAATGCCAATTGTCAACAACTGAAAACCACCTAGAAAAAGAATAATCGACACCATAGAAGGCCAGCCAGATGTTGGATCGCCAAAAATCAACGTACGAACAATGACAATCATGATAAGGAAGAATGCCAATAAACAGGCAGCAACACCTCCCAAAAAAGCTATTGTCAAAGGGGCATCTGAAAAGTTGATAATCCCTTCTAAAGAATAATTCAATAATTGCCAGAAACTCCAACTGGTTTTTCCTGCAACTCGTTCCACATTCTTATACTCCAAATATTCTGTTTTAAATCCAACCCATGCGAATATTCCCTTGGAAAAACGATTGTACTCAGAAACTTCTAAAATGGCCTCTACCATTTGTCTGCGCATGAGACGGAAATCACGCGCACCATCCACCATTTCAACTTGACTAATTTTATTGATCAATTTATAAAACATCTTAGCAAAAAAACTACGAATTGGTGGTTCCCCATCACGCGTTGTTCTTCGCGTTCCTACACAATCCAAATCTAGATTCTTCTCCAACATAGATTTCATTGTGAGTAAAAGTTCCGGAGGATCTTGCAAATCCGCATCCATGACAGTCACTAAATCACCAGTTGCATGTTTGAGACCTGCATACAGAGCTGCTTCTTTTCCAAAATTTCTCGAAAAAGAAAGATAACGAACACTATTATTTTTCTGACTGAGTTCTCGTAAAATAGCTAAAGTTCTATCTTTTGAGCCGTCATTGACAAAGATGTATTCAAAATGATCATTTATCTGTGGTTTAATTTTTTCCATTTCCGCATAAAACAACGGAAGCGACTCTTCCTCGTTAAAACAAGGAACGATGATTGAAATTGTCATAGTTACTCCTTTATCGTTCTATTGTATAGTCTCACTATTGAAAAGTCAAATTATAATGCCAATAGGTATTATCCCCAAGTGAAAAATTAAGATTTTCCTATTACATATTAAATCAATACTCTATAATTATATTTTTAAAAAAACTTCCGCCTTAGAGCAAAAGTTTTTCCTAATTTGTATTCTCATATCAAAGATAATATTGAATGATCGTCGTTAGCAGACTCACCATTATGAATAATGTTGCTACAAAGAACAAAAAATTTTCAACCTTTTCTTTTTGGTATTCTTTTATGGAGAGATTGTTATCTTGAATCATTAGCTGAGCAGAAACATTGACAGCCAATGCAAGTAAGACAAAGACACCTGAAAAGTACCTTCCTTGTATTCCTTTGATAGACATATCCGTTATTTCTCCCCACATTAAATAGGCAGTCATGAGAATGCCAAAGATAATGCCCAATGCAACTAACCAGACACCCAATTTACTAATTTTTTTCATTTTAGGCGCTTTAGGAGAAATTAAAATCACAATACTAATGAAAACTAAATAGAACCAAATAAAAGATTTGACATCATATGCAAGCCAACCAAAAGTAAAGAGAGACTGAAGTTTAAAAGGAATAAAGTTTACACCCTCTTTTACCATCATTCGAATAAACTCAGGCATATTTTCAATCGTATACTTAATTTTTTCTATTGGATTTATCTGTGGATTTACATGAATAACATTTAAGTTTAGTCCACTTGTTATTTTTAACCACAGTAAACTACACAAGGCTGCCGTTCCTATCAATAATACTACCGTTAAATACTTCTTCCGAGACATCTTCTCTTTAGGAATGAATAAAAGTAAGCCAATTAATAACACATACGGTAATTTAGACAAGGCTATTAATACAGATAATAGGAAATAAATAAATAAATCTTTATAGCTAACCTTATCCTTATCTAAGAAGGAATAAAACAGGCTAATTGCTAAAAATATAAGGCCATTTGCCACTGCATCCTGATTAAAGGAAGCAGCAATATAAACATTAATTGGTACAATTGCTAAAATACCAAAGATTTGTTGACGTGGACCGGATTTCTTAATAGCAAATCTACATAGGAGAGCAAAAGTTAATAGGTTAAAAAATCTACCTAGTAAAATTGAGGCAAAAATACTTAAATGAAATACCTTTGCTATTAATATCCCCAAGGTTTGTGGCAAATAACTTACAAAAGAATATCCATTTGTATTAGCTAAATTATTATACTGAACTTTTTTAGAAGACACTTCTTTTCTCCCTAGATCAGTATTCACCAGAGGTTTTTTAAAAACTGTTTCAACATCTGAAATATCCGATGAGACTAATAATTCTTGTTTATTACTCGGTAAATAGAGATGACCTTCACTGATATATAAGGATCTTGAATAATGAAAATTTTCATCTGGTGAATCCATTACAGGAGTATAAAAACAAAAGAAAACTCCAGTCAGCATTATAATAGAGAAAACCTTGTTATACACTTTTCCTTTTATAAATAAAAGAGTGCTTAAAGAAATCCCCAGCAACAGAAAAGTTCTCTTTGGAAGGACCTCTAAATGGCCATCAAAGTATACATAAGTTACAATCAATGTTACCCAAATAGCAATTAAATAATATTTCTTTTCATATAATTCTTTAAGAAAAGAATGTGAAAATTTAGATAATCTTTTTTCCATCGTTTTCTATTTTTCCTTGTCTAGTTCTTCAAACAGACGATACCATTGATTTAAAATTTTATCCTCTGAATAAGAATTAATAATATGATTCCTTCCCTTAACGGCAAGTCCTTCTAATAGATGAGGATTTTGTAGATAAAATTTCATTTTATTAGCTAACTCTTCAATAGAATTGTTTACTAGAAGTTCTGGAGTAGCCGATTGAATCTCCTCAACCCCTTGACTACAATTATAGGTTATTGCCGGAGTTCCAGCCATAAAAGATTCAACCACTGACATGCCAAAAGCCTCAGATTTTGATGTCAATAGAGTAAAGAATGATTTTTGATAAACTTCTAAAACTTTATTCGTTCTCCCTTTCAGTTTAACAAACTCTTCTAAAGAAAGTGATTGGATTAAAGCTTCTAACTTTTGTCTCTCAATCCCCTCGCCGTAGATTTCCAAAGTGATATCGGGGAAATATTGTTGGATTTTAGAAAAAGCTAAAATAGTATGATCAATTTGCTTAACTGGATCCAGGCGTCCAACAAATGAAATAATCGATTTATTAAAACTAGTTTCACTGTTAGAAATATTAATATAGCGAGGTAAGGGATTTGCAATTGCTCCCATTTTCTTAATAGGTATTTGATATACTTCACTAATCTGTTTCGAATAGGCAGTTGATAGAAAAAGTATCTTATCTAGTTTGGGATACTTGTTTTTTATTAAATAAGGGTAAACAGAGTATAGACCCTTTGAATCAAAAACAAAATCAGCAGAACTATGCATTTGTCCAATAAATATAGCCTTGCTTGAGTAAGATTTTATCACTTTCTCCATCAATAAATAAACAATTGGATTAGCAAGAATAACAATAGGATTTTTAGCCCTATCTAAGACTTGAATCAAATTCTTTTCTAATTTTTTATTAATAAATTTTTCTTGAAAAAAAATCCAAGGTTTTTGAAAGAAGATGTCTTGAGAGTATAACAATACTTCTTCATAATTTTTTGATGTTTTCTGATAACTTTCACCTGCTTGAACACCACAACCAAATACAGTTACTCTATTTCCGTCAGTTGCAAAACTTTCAGCCAGTTGATCTACAACTCTTTGTACACCACCAAGGCCTCCAAGATGATGGGTAACAAAAATAATGTCTCTATTCATTTTTCATTCTCTTTCTATATCTAGCAAACAGATACATTAATCCATTTCCGATAACATAAGTAAGCATGACAATAAAAAAACTAATTGCCGCACCTAATAAACCTCGACTCTGAACTTGTTCGCTAGTAATAAGTTTTGAAATTGCAAACATAGCAATATATACAATAGCTAGATAAAAATGTTTTCTAAATATTGTTAATATATTCTCAAAAAATGTAGCAATAGCATACAGGATTCCTGAAAACACAAGTAAAGTTAAAGTTAAGGTATAATTTGATAAATCAACCCCAAATACCATTTCTAGCACAGGAATACCACATAAATAGGCTAGAGCCGTGATAAGTAAACCTCCACCCAATAATACCAAAAGTACTTTTAGTAGAATTCGATCAAATTTTTTAAATTTCCTGATTGACCAAAGCTTGGCTAAGTCAGTAATCAATGGCCTGATAACCATAAAGCACAAATTCATAAAAAAGACTGGCATAAATAAAATGTTGTAATCACGTTGCAAGCCTTCAGCTAAAATACCTTTTTTCATCTCAGAAGCAATAACTAATCTAGGTTCATTAAAAATCTGAGTTAAAAGGAAACCATAAAAAAATAGTGGCAAACATAATTCTAAAATTTTTCTACACTCTAGGAAATTATCTTTAGAAAATATGGAAGACCAATTAATTGTTGTGATTTTTAAAGAATGGGAATAGTCATAAAAAACGACAAAGAAGAGATTGAAAAGAGCTACAAGGGATAAGGCTAAAATGATAGACTTTGTTATAAGTAAGGAAGAAAACAATATTATAACACTTAGCCCGTATCTGTAAAACATTGATTTACCAGCTATATCAAGCCGATCAACCTGCTGAAATAACCCTTGGAAAACATCGGATAATGCATCAGATACTCGATAAAAAATTAACAAAATTACAATAGCAAATGATAAAACAGATAGATCGTAATCAATCATTAGCAGATAAGGGACTATCGTCAATAACATAAAAGAGATTGTCAATAGACGAGTCGAGAAATAGGCTGTAAAGCTGTGTGTCTGATTTATATCGGTGGACTGATAATTTCTGACTTGAAAAAGACCAATAATTACCCATAAATTCCCAACTGAGGTTGCTAAACTATAATGATCTGCAACTTCAGCAGGCTGTAAGCGAGTCACAATTAATAAATAAACTACAGAAACTGCTGCAGCTGCAAGATTACCTAATAAGTTCCAAAAGTAAATTTTTTTCTTGGTAGACCTATTTTCTATCATCGTTCTTTATGCCTTTCAATGCAAGAATTTGCACTAAATTTTTGAACTTCGTATCTAATTTTGATAAACGAACAGTTAATTGAAATTGATTTACTAACAAAAGAAAAATCATAAAAAGAAAGATAAAATTAACAGCGGACGCAATTCCTAAAGAAGCAGCAATTGTTTCCGCCAAACTTGGGAATAGACTAAAAATCAATAATATTATAGAGAAAAATACCCAAAAAATTGTGTCATTAATCTGTACTTGAGATTTTCTAATGTTTTGCAGAATAAATAGGCATGTTGAAATAGACACTACGATCAATACAAATTGAAACCAAATTGTCATTTTTATCCTCTTTTCCTAAAGTTTTGAATAATTAAAATCGAAACAAACATGTGAACCATATATTTTATAGAACGAGACAAAGTTAAATAGCTTTCTCCTGCTTGTCGTTCCTGCATAAGAACTTGAACTTCTGCAACTTTTACACCATTGTTCAACAGATATGATACTGTATCAGGCTCTGGACTGTAGTTAACATTTAGAGCAAACTCTTTTATTAAACCTTCTGTAAATAATCTCATCCCTGAAGTTGGATCATTTATCGTTTTTCCAGTTGTTAATTTTATTGCTGCACTAATCAAGGTATTTCCTAACATACGAAGTGAGGAATCTCTCTTTTCAGTCACAAAACGTGACCCAATTACCAATTCAAATCCCTCATCCGCCTTTTCTTCCAAAACACGAATGTATTCTGCTAAGTGCTGACCATCAGCGTCAAACTGAACTGCTTTTTTATATCCGTTTTCATAAGCATATCTTAACCCTGTTTGAAAAGCACCAGCAAGACCTAAGTTAACCGGCAAATCAACAATATTAAAATTTTTCTGATGGCAAATAGATGATGTCTTATCTTTAGAACCATCATTGATAATCACATAATCATATTGTGAATAATTCCTGATGATATTATTGACAACATTCTCAATAGAGCCTTCTTCATTGTAGGCAGGGATAATAATCAATAAATCCGAAGATTTCACTTAATCTCATTCTCCTTCAAAATTATATAACCCCATTATACTATATCCACGCGCCGTTTTCTACTATTTCCATAAAAAAATCAAGAAATTCACTATAAATACAAACCAAAATCACTCGTCATGCAAACGAGTGATTTTGTGCTAATGTCAAGAAAAGCTCTGCATAATTTCCTAAAAAGAGTTCCTCTGCACTATAAATTATCTGAGATTTGACAGGCAGAAAACCATTCTGAGATAAGTTTTCTTCCAATTCATCAAGATGAAAGCCATGATAATTTACGTCTGTTTTAACAAAATCTGCAATAAAAAGTTGTCCGTCTTCTACAAGATGATTTCTAAACATCGCTAGAGTCTTCTCAATATTTGGCATATGATGAAGAACACGACTAACCACGATGATGTCAAATAATTGGTTTAATGGTTTTGTCAACAAATCCTGCTGTAACAAATAAACATTCTCAATAGCTTGTTTTTCCACTTTTAGGCGAGCTTGCTCAAGCATTTTTTCAGAAATATCAACAAGCATGACTGACTTGGATTGAGTTGCCAATGGCAGGCTCACCAATCCTGTACCACCGCCAAAATCTAAAATGCACTTGTCAGAGAAATCTACAATTTGTTTCTCCACTTCTTGGCGAATAAGATTGGCAATAAATATATTTTTTGGAGAATCGAATGATCCTGCTTTATGATTAAAATGATGTTCCATATTTTTAGTTTAACACAAAGAACATTATTCCACTAGAAAAATGCTTAACTGGTTTTCTAATTTTTTAGTAAATTTACTTTCAAGTCATCATGCAAAAACTTCAGAACAGCGAGTTCTGGTCAACTTCCACAAGGTTGATTAGATACTTCTCACAAGCTTGAATAGAAAATACCTCGCAAGCATTATTCGCAACTTCAACGCAATGTTTTGAGTAATCAACTACTGTGCATCAAGCTTATTTCTATTTAAAAAGCGAAGCTGAGAAACTACTATCCCAGCCTCGTCTACTATTTGATATATTTTTTATTTAGTCATCAAATCCATTTGGGTGTTTGCTTTGCCAATGCCAAGCGTCTTGGCACATGCGTGTAATATCAAATTGTGCTTCCCAGCCTAATTCCTCTTTTGCTTTTGTAGAGTCGGCATAGCAAGTTGCAATGTCACCAGGGCGGCGGTCAACAATCTTGTAAGGAATTGGTTTTCCGACTGCTCTTTCCATATTTTGGATAATTTCTAAAACAGAGTATCCTTTACCGGTACCAAGGTTATAGATATTTAGACCAGCAGTTCCTTCAATTTTTTGCAGAGCAGCCACATGTCCTTTTGCCAAATCCACTACGTGAATATAGTCACGAACGCCGGTACCATCAACTGTTGGATAGTCATTACCAAATACTTGCACTTCTTTTAATTTTCCAACAGCAACCTGCGTCACATATGGCAAGAGATTATTTGGAATGCCATTTGGATTTTCACCCAAATCACCACTTTCATGAGCACCAATTGGATTAAAATACCGAAGCAAGACAACATTCCAGTTTGCATCAGCTTTGTAAATATCCGTCAGCATTTCTTCAATCATCAGTTTTGTACGTCCGTAAGGATTGGTGACTGACAGAGGAAAATCTTCTAAAATTGGAACGGTATGAGGATCGCCATAGACAGTTGCAGAAGAGCTGAAAATGATATTTTTACAATTAACTTCTTCCATAACACGTAGCAATGTCAACGTTCCTGTAATGTTATTTTCGTAATAAGTCAGCGGAATTTGTGTTGATTCACCGACTGCTTTCAACGCCGCAAAATGAATCACACCCGTTGGTTGTTCTGATTTAAAGATTTCAAGTAAGGCTTTCTTATCACGAATGTCCACTTGATAAAATGGAATTTTTTGACCAACAATTCGTTCTACAACTTCTACACTTTTTTTACTGCTGTTCACTAGATTATCAACAATAACAACTTCGTGTCCAGCATTAACTAACTCAATAACGGTGTGAGTTCCGATAAATCCCGCTCCACCTGTTACTAAAATTTTATGTTTCATGATTCTCCTTTAAAGACAAAGATTCAATACTAGTTTATTTCAACACTTTTTGAGTCTTAGCATAGTTAGCTTCGACAGCTTCTTTTTCAGCTTTCCACCAATCTTGGTGGTCTGTATACCATTTTATAGTTTCTTTCAATCCAGCCTCAAAGTTGGTAAATTCTGGCTTCCAGCCCAGTTCATTACGCAACTTGCTAGCATCAATAGCATAGCGCAAATCATGTCCAGCACGGTCTGTTACATGGTCGTAAGCGTCAGCTGGTTGTCCCATTTCTTTAAGAATGAGCTCTAGCACTTCTTTGTTATTCTTCTCACCATCTGCACCAATTAGGTAGGTTTCCCCAATCTTCCCTTTTGTGAGAATGGTCCAAACCCCTGATGAATGGTCATTGGTATGAATCCAGTCACGAACATTCTTTCCTTCCCCATAAAGTTTTGGACGAATGCCTGAAAGGATATTGGTAATCTGACGCGGAATAAATTTTTCGATGTGTTGATATGGTCCGTAGTTGTTTGAACAGTTAGAAATGGTTGCCTTAACACCGAAAGAGCGCACCCAAGCCTTGACAATCAAATCAGAAGCTGCCTTAGTTGAAGAATAAGGTGAGCTTGGATTGTATTTGGTTTCTGGGGTGAATTTTTCACCTGGTCCTTCACCATGCCCCGGAAGATCTTCACGAAGAGGAAGGTCACCATAAACTTCGTCAGTAGATACATGGTGGAAACGAAGATCGTATTTACGAGCCGCTTCAAGAAGCGTATAAGTTCCGACAAAGTTCGTATCAATAAACGGACGTGGGTCATTAAGTGAGTTGTCATTATGGCTTTCTGCCGCATAGTGAACAATAGCATCCGCATTCTTAGCCACTTGGTCAACAATCGCTGCGTCTGCAATGTCTCCAACAACCAACTCCACGCGGTCGCCTAGAATTTCTTCAATATTGGCACGGTTACCAGCATAAGTCAGTTTATCCAGAACGGTAATATGCACATCTGGAAAGTTATTGTACACATAATGGACAAAGTTAGAGCCGATAAAACCAGCACCACCTGTCACTACAATATTTTTATATTCAGTCATGAAAAGATTTTCTCCTATTTTCTGAGGGTATTATAACATATCTTTGGTCAAAGGTTTAACATCCTTAAGCATTGGATGATTCTTATCTGCTTCTGAGACTTCTGCTGCTTCTAGGTTTTCCCACTGGATGCCTAAAGCTGGGTCTGCATAGTTGACAAAGGCATACTTAGGTTTCAATTCCAATGCCCAGTAGTCATTGACCAAATAGCTATAAGAAACCGTATCTGACAATACTTGAAAGCCATTTGCTACACCGCGAGGAACGAAAATCCCTTTGCTGGCATCAATGACCGTTTGGTAGGTATTTCCGAATGTTTCCCCTTCACGCAAATCAACCCAAGAACCGAGAACTTTTCCGCCATCTGCGACAGAAATGTACTTATCCCAAGGTTCTGCATGAAGACCACGGAGCACATTTTTGCGGGAAAAGCTGACATTGTTTTGAAGCTTACCTTCTGCAAAAAAGCTTTCTGGAAAACCAAGGGGTACCATTTTTTCTTTTTGAAAGTTTTCCTTGAACCAGCCACGATTGTCCCCATGAACTGGAATATCAAATTCCAGCATGCCAGGAATGGCTTCAATCTTACGGGCTGCTAATTTTTTTTCAAAAAATTGTTCAGACATGTTTTATTCTTCTCCAATCAAGCGCAATAAGTAATGACCGTATTCGTTCTTTTTAAGTGATTGTGCCAAATTATGTACTTGTTCTTTGGTAATATAACCCATACGGTAAGCAATTTCCTCTAAGTTTGCTACTTGAACATTTTGCATACGTTGGACGGTTTCAATGTATTGAGCAGCTTCTAACAAGCTCTCATGTGTACCGGTGTCCAACCAAGCAAAACCACGTCCCATAAGCTCAACAGACAAATCGCCGCGGTCTAAGTAAGCCTTATTGACATCAGTGATTTCCAGCTCTCCACGTGGACTAGGCTTGATATTTTTAGCAATTTCTACTACGTCATTGTCATAGAAATAAAGGCCTGTAACTGCATAGTTAGAACGTGGCTGTTCTGGTTTTTCTTCGATAGAGATGGCATTCATATTTTCATCAAATTCAACCACACCGAAACGCTCTGGATCTTTCACTTGATAACCAAAAACAGTAGCTCCATTTTCCTTTGAAGCAGCTTTTTGCAGCATTTTACTAAGACCTGGGCCATGATAAATATTATCACCTAAAATCAAAGCCACATGGTCATCTCCGATAAAATCAGCACCGATGATAAAGGCTTGCGCCAAGCCATCTGGACTTGGTTGCTCAGCGTAAGAAAGTTTGATACCAAACTCCGAGCCATCACCCAACAAATCTTCAAAGCGAGGAAGATCTGTTGGTGTTGAGATAATCAAGATGTCCTTGATACCAGCCAGCATGAGGGTTGATAGCGGATAATAAATCATGGGTTTATCATAAACCGGCATGAGTTGTTTAGACGCGGCTCTAGTTAAAGGATATAAACGTGTACCCGAGCCGCCTGCAAGAATAATACCTTTCATAATGAGTTTCCTCTCTTAATGTATTCTCTTTATTTTACCATTTTTGAAAGCGGATGTCATCCCTCAAGAAAGAGAGTGCTTTCATTTAAAGTCTCTCATACTTAATGAAAATCCAAAACGAAACAAAAAATCAGTCAAAGTAGAACTGCTGTTATCTAAATAGGCTGATAAAATATACGATTGGTCTCAAAAAAGTATCTGCTATCCTAAAGCCACATCCAATACCATCATCAACACAAAGCCCACCATGAGACCTAAAGTCGCAACATCTGTATTGCCATTAGTTTGAGAGTCTGGTATCAGCTCCTCCACGACGACGAAAATCATGGCTCCCGCCGCAAAAGACAGGGCATAGGGTAGAATAGCCGTCATTGCCATAACCGCATAAGCACCAAGGATAGCTCCGATAGGCTCAACAATAGCCGACATTGAACCCCAGTAAAAAGCTTTAAGACGCGATTCCCCGTCTGTCCGTATAGGAATGGACAAGGCTGCCCCTTCCGGCACATTTTGGAGACCGATTCCCAGAGCCAGACCTACAGCTCCGATAAAAACTTCCGGACTGGAATTGCTGGATAAGGCACCAAAAGCCACTCCTACTGCCAAGCCTTCTGGAAAATTGTGTATGGTAATAGCCAGAAAAAGCAGGGCCGTTTTGGACAGTTTATTCCGGCTGTGCTCCGGCAGACTTCTGCCTCAGATACATCCTTCTTGCTAAGGTGTAAATGGGGTACTACCGCATCAATAAAGCGCAAGAAGAAACCACCCAACAGAAAACCAAGGGCGGCTGGCATCCAAGACCAGACTCCATAGTTACCTTTTGCATACTCAATTGAAGGCTGCAAGAGCGACCAAAATGAAGCTGCAATCATGACACCAGCTGCAAATCCCATCATAATATCCAGCAGCTTACGACTGACTGTTTTAAAGAAAAAGACAACCGCAGAGCCTACAATGGTACAGCCCCATGTAAAGAGCCCCGCCAAAAAAGCCTGTAGCACCACAGGCTGCTCCTGCAACCAGTTCATAACAACTTCATCTCCTCATTATCTTTCATCATACAATATCGTCTTGGTTTCTTTGATGCAATGGTTCTCTTCATTCCAATAGTGAATCCGCTCAAAGGAGCCTTTTCGCCAGTACAAAGGAAGCCTATCTCTGATGTCATCCTGCATGGGTAGTGAATCCAACTCATCAATTGACCACCATTTGGGCTGACCTTACCGTGATTCCGTTAGTAGTTCCCCGTCAAATTCCTCGCAGAGAAAATCATAATAGACATAGCGCTCTGCTTTTGTTTGATTGGTAAAACCCGAAATGCCTTTAAGCTGTAAATTCAAAGCTATCAGTCCTGTTTCCTCTTTCAACTCACGAGCTGCTGCTTCAAAAAAAGATTCTGGAAACTCAACTTTTCCACCTGGCTGAATCCAACCTTTAAAATCATCATGCTGTCGATTGAGCAAGAGAACTTGATTCCCTTTTTTCACACAAACATTGACCCAATTTAAAATATTCTCTGTCATCTATTTCTCTTTCTTAATATATCTTTCAATGGGATAATCCGCTGGATTTAAACTACCACTTTTTCCCTGAACCATCTGAGCTAAATGATATCCGATGAGAGGACCTGTCGTCAAGCCAGAAGAACCTAAGCCACCGGCTGCAAGTACCTGCGGAAGATTTGGCACCTGACCAAAGAAAGGAGAAAAGTCACTAGTATAGGCTCGAATTCCGACCCGTTCGCTCACCACTTTTGCCTGAGACAAGCTAGGAAAATAGTAAAGTGCTTCCTGCTCCATTTCATCCAGCATAGCCTGATTTACTTTGAGGTCATAGCCCATTTCATTTTCGTGAGTAGCTCCCATACTGATTTTGCCATTTTGAAAAGGAATAATATCTAGCTCTCCTTCTGGCATGACAACTGGATAATCATCTGTCACCAGAGCAGTCTGATAATCTCGCAGTTGACCTTTTTGTGGACGAACATCCACCTGATAACCTAATGGTTTCAGAAGCTCAGGCAACCAAGCTCCTGTTGCCAATATAACTTGGTCAAAACAACAACTATCAACCCAGAAAGCCCCATCTCGAATGTCCAAACTTACTTTCTTTTGAATTACTTCTGCACCTCTAGCCGCAAGCAAAGCCTGAGTCAATAATGAGCCTTCCACGCGTGCTCCTCCAGAAGCATAGAGTAGCCGGTCAAACCCTTGAAGCCTCGGAAAATACTCTGCCGCTTCCGCTCGTAAAAGCAGCCGCAAGTCGCCAATGAGCGGTGACTCTTTTCGCCGTTGGTTTGCCAAGTCATAGAGTATTTCCAAACTTTCCTCCTTTTTCTTCAGCAAAAAGACGCCGGTCTGTTGGTAAAACTCCGTTGCAAAACCGTCCTTCTGTAAATCAACTATCAAATCCAGATAAAAATCTGCTCCCAGTCGCGCCATGCGATACCATGCTTTATTGCGCCGCTTAGAAAACCACGGACTAATAATACCAGCCGCTGCCTTGGTTGCCTGACCTTGACCATAGTCAAAAACTGTCACCTGATAAGCAGGATTTTTCGATAGATAATAGGCAGCAGTTGATCCGACAATCCCTGCTCCAATAATCGCTACTTTTTTCATACAATTTCCTACTTAGATATGTTTAAAAGGATTTGTAGAAACCTGACTGGCTAAAAATTCAACTTCCCAACTCTCTTCTACTTTCCAATCTTGAAACTTTTCAACCAATTTTTCTACAAAGAGCACTTCTATATGGTGACCCGGATCCAAAGCTAGAAGCCCCTCGCTCAGCATATCTTGTGCTGTATGGTAGTAAATATCACCTGTAATATAAAGCTGAGCGCCCTGTGCTAAAGCCTCCTTGTAAAAGGACTGACCACTGCCACCACAGATCGCCACTTTCTCAATCATTCGATCCAGATCCACATCCGAATAAGTCACCAAACGCAAACTATCCAGACCAAAAGTTTCCTTAACCTTGCCTGCAAAGTCTCCAAAAGTCTGAGGCGCAATCTTGCCAATACGACCAATGCCGTGTCCAAGAGCCGTTTCGCTAAGATAATCCGTGTCAGTGATTTCTAGTAGATCACAAAACCAGTCATTAAGACCGTCATCCACAATATCAATATTGGTATGGCTAACATAAACTGCAATATCGTGTTTAATCAGATCGATGTAAATCTGATTCTGAGATCGGTCTGCCACTAAATCTTTAATAGGACGAAAGATTGGTGCGTGCTTGACCAAAATCAAATCTACATCTTTTTCAATCGCCTCTGCAACCGTCTGTTCGCGGATATCCAAAGTCACCAGCACTCGTTTGACTTCTTTATTCAAAGTTCCAATTTGCAGTCCGCAGACATCTCCCGTCATGGACAGCTCCTTAGGACAGTATGCTTCATAATGGTTAATAAAATCACTTGCCAGCATGCAGTACCTCCTTGATTTGCTTGATTTTTTTGGACATAGCAGAGCGTTCCGTTAGATTTTTCTCTGGGATTTTAGCCAGAGCTTTTTCCAGTTTGTCTACTTCCCGCTGCCATCTATCTTGAAAAACAGCTGATTGCTCCCTCATTAGATAAGATCCGAAGCGTTCTTGTTCAGCATTCAACACTTGATGCCCCTGTTCAGCTATCATTATCTCGTAAAATTTCCCATTTTCTTCCACAATAGCTTCTTCTATAATTTGAAAATTATGACTACACAACCACCTGCGAAGTTCATCTTCCCGATTGTTAGGCTGAAGAATCAGGCGCTTAACAGATGCCAATTTTGCACTGCCATTGTCTAAAATATCTGCTATCAATCCTCCTCCCATTCCTGCAATAACGATAACATCAATCTGATCTTCTGCATCAAAAGCTGCCAAACCATTTGCCAAACGAACAGAAATTTTATCGGACATCTGGTTATCGGCTACATTCGTCACCGCAGACTGATAAGGTCCCTCAACAACTTCACCAGCAATGGCTGAGGAAATTCTCCCCTGCTGAATTAGATAAATCGGTAAATAAGCGTGGTCACTTCCTACATCCAAGATTTTGGCATCCTGTGGTACAAAACCAGCCACTTTTCTCAAACGTTTTGAGATATTCTTTACTTGCATGATAACTCATTTCTAAAATAATCGTTTCACTTAGTATATCATTTTTAAGGAACTAAAAAAAGAGTCTATTCCAAGAGAATAAACTCCGATTTCTTAATCTCGCCACAAATCCATAGCCTTCAAAAAATCATCCGAGACAGTGATATTTTGTGGATTTGTCGCCTCACGTTCTTCTCGCTTCGCTTCTACCTGTGCTACTGTTGTAATGCCTTCACGACGCCAATTCCGTAAAATAGCTTGGATGTATCTCCAGTTTGCCTTTCCATTAAAAACAGCTTCACGAAGAGCAGCAGTAACAAGTTCAGGATTGATCTTGTCATCTTGAATCGTTTTTGTTAAATCTTCAATTTCAAACGGTGTCAAGAGGCGACCTAATTCTTGCTGGAAAGTCTCGACCAAGTCTTTTAAAACATTTTGAGAAACAGTTTGCGCAACGCTTGAGCGACTTTCTACAATTTCATCTAATCGTTCAAGCGCTGGCAGCGCATCAAAAACTGCTTCAATTTCACCATTGAGTGCAATTGTTTTATACTGCAACAATCCTTTTTCTGTCAAATTTGACATAGAGCGATTGACCTCTGCAACGGATTTCCCGATACTTTCTGCAATCTGAACAGGAGAAATCTCTTCTAGCGACGTTGTATTTTGCAAATAAAAAAATTGCCAGACCAAAAAGTCATCACTATTATCAAATATTTCATGAAAATGGAAAAAAAGCTCAGTTGGCAATACTAAATTGCCCGTCTTATACGCTGATAAATAAGTCATAACACCTCTTATAAATGAGCAAACAAGGAAGCGTCATTTGCTGCATTTGCCCAGTCAAATGGCGTTTCCTGATAAACAGCATAATTAATCCAATTGTTGAAAAACAGCACCGCAGCCAGATTCCATCGTAAACAGGGGACTGAAGTAACATCATCATTTTTGAAATAATTTTCTGGAATATGCGGATTCAGCCCTGCGTCTACATCACGCGAATATTCTTTTGCCAAGGTCTCGCGGTCATATTCCAAATGACCAAAGCTATACACTTCGCGAAGATCACGACTTGCCGCAACGGAGGTACCGACTTCTTCTCCACAAGCTAAAATTTCCAAATTACTCTTATTTAAAATATCCTCTTTGCGAACTTCTGTATAACGCGAATGAGGAGCTGCATATTCATCATCAAAGCCGCGGAACAGCAAATTTGGTTTTTCTGGTGTGGATTGACTATAAATACCGGACAACTTGCGCTTCATCTGGTGTTTGGCAATGCCATAACGAGCATAAAGAGCTGCTTGCGCTCCCCAACAAATATGCAACGTTGAGTAAACATGCGATTTGGACCAGTCAATAACTTGTCGCAATTCTTCCCAATAATCTACTGCTTCAAAAGGCAAATGCTCGACTGGCGCTCCAGTGACAATCAAACCGTCAAAATAACGACCTTTGATCTCGTCAAAAGTCTTATAAAACGCCTCCATATAGTTCGCATGCATCGTTTTGAAGGTATGAGAAGTCATGTAAAGAAATTCAATCCGAAGTTGCAATGGCGTATTTGCTAAATGACGCAACAACTGTGTTTCCGTCACTGTTTTTTGCGGCATTAAATTCAAAATCAAGATATTCAGAGGACGAATATCTTGGTGTTCTGCACGCTCATCATCCATGACAAAGATATTCTCAGATCTTAAAATGTCAACAGCTGGTAATTTCTTATCAATTTTAATAGGCATGAAAATATCTCCTTTTGCTTTCTGCTTTTATTATACTGAAAGGAGATATAGTTTTCAATTATACTTTTTCTACAACAAGATATAGCTTTTAGTTATACCTTAATAATGCATGAGAACTTTGTAATCGTAGTTACCAATAGCTTCGCGTCCCTTCAATTCATCCAATTCAATAAGGAAAGCGCAACCTGCAACGATACCACCTAAACGTTCAACCATTTCAATTGTTGCTTTAACCGTTCCTCCCGTTGCAAGAAGGTCATCAACAATCAGTACACGCTGTCCAGGCTTGATAGAGTCTGCGTGCATTGTTAAGGTATCTACACCATACTCTTTTTCATAACTAGCTGAGATAACCTCACGAGGCAATTTCCCAGGCTTACGTACTGGAGCAAAACCAACCCCAAGCTCATAAGCTACCGGACATCCAACAATAAATCCACGCGCTTCTGGACCGACAATCATATCAATTTTCTTGTCCGTAGCATATTGGACAATTTCACGAATAGCATAGCTATAGGCATTTCCATCTGCCATCAATGGGCTAATGTCACGAAATAAAATCCCTTCTTGCGGGTAATTTTCAATGGTTGCAATATAATCTTTTAAATCCATAACTGTCTTTCTATCAAAAAGTTTTTACTCTCTATTATATCATGTTTTTTAGGAAATGGGGCAGAAAACATACTTGCTTTCAAAAAATAGTCACAGCACAGTCATTCTCGTCTTTTGCTATTTTAAAATAATACTTGCAACAATTGGACTGACAATCACATACATAATCCCTGTCACCCCAATAGCTAGACCAGCCATAGCTCCTGCAACTTGTCCGTATTTAAAAGCTGTCCCTGTCCCAACAGCATGTCCCGTTCCTCCAAGAGCTAAGCCTACTGCAACAGGATCTTTGATTTTTAAGATTTTTAAAACAGTCGGACCGATCACACTTGTCAAGATTCCCGTTGCAACTACAACTACCAACGTCACTGTCGTCAGCCCTTGCATTTTATCTGTAATTCCAACCGCCATAGCTGTTGTTACTGATTTGGGAAAGAGTGAAATTGCTAAGAAAAAATCCATTCCAAAAGCCTTGGCGACCAGGGCCGTAAAACTAGTATTCACTACTACCGCTATAAAAGTACCAATCAAAATGCTTCTGGCATGGTGTTTCATGAGATGAAATGTTTTATACAAAGGAATTCCCAGTGCAACCGTTGACGGCACAATGAGATTATTCAAATACGTTCCACCTATGTAGTAATGTTTATAAGAAATTCCTGTCAATTTTAAAAATACAATGACAAATATGGTGGATAGAAGCAAAGGTGTTGTCAAAGGATGCGGAAATCTGCGAAAAATCAACATTCCTACCAGATAAGCAAAGATCGATAAAGCCAAACCAAATAAAGGATTGCCCCACAAATTAGACATTTCTTGTTTCTCCTTCTCCGTAATCTCCTTCAAAGCGATTTTTGATAAAATGAACAACCACGGCGATGACAACCACATTGATCACAATCGCTCCAACAATAATCAAAACAATCGGCAGCAAATAAGGCGCAATGACATGAAATTTATCCATAATTCCGACTGCTGGCGGCAAAAATAAAATGGTCATATTGGCTAATAAAAAATTTCCCACCATACTCACATGCCGCAATCTGAGAATTTTAAATTGCAAAGCCAAAAAAAGAAGAATAAGCCCAATAATACTCCCCGGAATAGGCAAATGAAAAAGATAGGAAATCCCTTCTCCTATCAAAGAAATTGAAAAAATAATCATCAATTGTACGTATAATTTCACGAGAATCCTCCAAACTTTCTAGTAACAGTCTACTACTTTTCAGAAAAATTTCAATATTTTTCAAAAAATAAATGAGTGAATCCGTTCTCTTCACTCATTTTATCTTCTAGTAAGAAAAAAAACGTCACTAACGAGCGTTTTGTAACAAAACGGAAGACATGGGATTCGAACCCACGCACGCTTTCACACGCCTACTGCGTTTCCAACACAGCCTCTTAAGCCTCTTGAGTAATCTTCCATATTTAACAATGGAGCCGGTGGGAATCGAACCCACGTCCAAACACCTGCCAACACATTTGTCTACAACCATAGGTTATGTATTGGATTTAACTTCGCTTTGACACATAACTCAAGCCAAAGCCAAGCGAGTCTATCAGTCTCTTATCAAGCCCCTAGACAGGGCTTAATCGTATCTCGCTATTATTAAGACCAGTCATCGAACACGAGCGATCCGAATCTGGTCACGCTGGCTGTTTTTTAGGCAGCTAAAGCGTAAGAATTATTATTTTTTGCAGTTATATTTAACTGGCGCTTTACATCCGCTCGATGAGTCGCAAAATGTGCCTCATAATGCCTGTCGAATCCGTAACGACCCCAAGACATAAAAATATTATACCATATTTTTTAATAATATTTCAATTTTTAAGTCCATTGTTTTTTAAATTTACTTTTTTACAGGAACTTTTATGCTATACTAAAAAGGAAATTGGTTGAAAGGATTTCTATCATTTATGCTGCTTCATTTGATTTTGTTTATCCCTGCTTTTCTTTTTGTCATCTTATTTTGTTTCGAACCCAGACGACTTTTCAATGCTTATCTGCTTAGTGTCGTTCTAATTTTATTTGCCGCTATCGTTTCTGGTTTGTTTGTGATGCATATGGAACAACTTGTCAATAGAAATCTGGCAATGCTTTCTTTGCTCATCTTAGCACTTTTCATTCCTTTGAGTGTTATAATTTCAACCATTTATCTCATTTTTAATGGCAGACAGATGATGACCTTTGAAGGCAGGCGTTTAGCAAACCTTCTCTCCCTCTTTTATGGACTCGCTATTGCTCTTTCCCTAGCGCTTACTTTTTTCTTTCCTCATTTTATCTTTCTTCATAAAATCCTATCTCTTACAAATGGACTTCTAATTTATGGTAGCTATCTTTATGTGACCTATATCCTTTACGGTTTTGTTTATAATGTATTGCCCGTCATAAAACATCCAGACTACATCATCATCTTAGGGTCTGGTTTGATAGGAGACAAGGTTTCACCTCTTCTCGCTCAACGGCTCGAAAAGGGGAAGACGATGTATGAAAAATTTCATAACCATCCCAAAATTGTCGTTTCTGGAGGACAAGGTGTCGATGAACCAATAACCGAAGCAGAAGCAATGGCGCAATATTTAAGGCAAGTAGGTATTCCACAAGAAGATATTATAATTGAACGGCAGTCAACCAACACCTTAGAAAATTTGCAGTTTAGCAAAACTATTTTAGACGAAAAAAGTAAGGAAAATTACTATTGCTTGGTCGTCACCAACTCTTTCCACTCTTTGCGAGCGGGTATTTACATGCGAAAGCTTGGTTTGAAAGGACGTAGTATAGGTTCCCGAACAGCACTTTATTTTCTCCCGTCGGCTTGGATACGTGAAACAATCGGACTGATTGTACTCTATTGGAAATGGCACGCTATTTTTCTTGGATTGTATTTCATTGTTTGGCTTACTAACCTCTTTCGATAAGGCGTAATTTCACTTAACGGAATGAACGATTCGGAGCAAACGATTGAAGCTGTCGACTGGGGCGACAAAGTAAACTAAAACTGATTCTTACTGTCGACCGGGACGATAAAGCAAAACCAAACTGATTTGTGCTGTCGACCAGGGCGACGGAGGAAACTAAAACTCATTCGCCTCGTCCGCTCGGCTGACACTATAAACCCAAACTCATTCACTTCGTCCGCCCAGCTGACACAATAAACCAAAACTAGTTCACTTCGTCCGCCGGGCTGACAGTATAAATCAAAGCTAATCCACCCCATCCGCTCGGCTGACAATATAAATCAAAACTAGTTCACTTCGTCCGCGGGGCGGACGGAAGAAATATGATGCAATTTTGAAGATTTAGCAAAAAATAGTTGTGGAACAGAGCAATTGCATTTTAGCTTTGTGCCGCTAAGGATAGAAAAACACGAACTCGTCCAGATTAGCTAGCAACTAGTCAAGACAGAGTTCGTGTTTTTATTGTTTCGTTGGAGTTTTGTTTTGCTCCTTTATTCGTTAGGCTTCTTTCTTTGCAAATTGACTTGTATATAAGTCGTAATAGAAACCTTTATCAGCTAGAAGCGATTCGTGAGTTCCTTGCTCAATGATTTGTCCATCTTTGAGAACCAAAATCTTATCTGCCTCTTGAATCGTCGATAAGCGGTGAGCAATGACAAAGCTTGTTCGTCCTTGCATGAGGTTCTTCATCGCTTTTTGAATCAAGAGCTCTAGGCGCGTATCAACGGACGAAGTCGCTTCATCCAAAATCAAGATTTTTGGATCGGCTAATAGTGCTCGCGCGATGGTCAGCAATTGTTTTTGTCCTAGCGAAATATTGCTGGATTCCTGATTCATTTCCATATTATAGCCACCTGGAAGCGTCCGAATGAAATGATCGACATTAGCTGCTTTGGCGGCTTCCACAATCTCTTCATCTGTCGCATTCAGATTTCCAAAGCGCAAGTTTTCTTTGACTGTTCCTTCATAAAGCCAAGCGTCTTGCAAGACCATACCAAATTGTTTGCGGTATTCTTGTCGTGATAAGTTGCGAATATCGTGACCATCAACAGAAATCGAACCAGATGTTACATCATAAAAACGCATGAGCAAATTGATAAGGGTGGTCTTTCCGGCACCTGTTGGACCGACAATCGCCACCATTTCGCCCGGCTTAACCTCTAAGTTGAAGTCTCGAATGAGCGGTTTGTTTTCCACGTATTGAAAGTCAACATGCTTGAAGCTGACCTGACCTGTCAAATTATGTTCCAGCCGCTCTTTCGCATCAGTTACTTCGTCTGGTTCATCTAAGACTTGGAAAATACGATCCAGCGAAGACTTAGCACTCTGCAATTGCCCAGCCAATTGCGTTAAGTTTTGGATTGGCTGGTTTACTTGCCACACATATTGTACGAATGCTTGCATGTTCCCAATCGTTAATTGTCCAGAAATGACTTGCAGACCACCAACAACTGCTACAAGCAGATAAGTCAAATCTGAAATTGCGTTCAAAATTGGCATCATCAAGCCAGAAATAAAACTAGCTTTGAATCCGACTTCTTGGAGGTTTTGCGTGATTTCTCGAAAATCGTCTGAAGATGTTTCTTCACGGCCATAGAGTTTCAGCACATTAAAACCAGTTAGATTTTCTTGAACAAATCCATTCATGACACCTAGCGTATCTGCTTGCTTTTTAAAATACGGCTGTGATTTTTTCAAAATAAAGTTCGCCCCAAAATAGGTCAACGGAATGCTAGCAATCACTATCAAAGCCAGTTGAAAATTAAGATACAAGACCATTCCGATAACTAAGGTAATGGTCAAAACCGCATTTACAACTTGTAAGAATGATTGTTGAAGCGCATTTGAAACAGTCTCTACATCACTGGTAAAGCGCCCTAGCAAATCTCCAAATTGATGCTTATCAAAGTAAGAAACTGGAATTTGATTAATTTTAGAACTCAACTCATTGCGCATGTCACGTACTGTATTTTGCACTGCATTGGTCATAAAATAATTAGAATAGTAAGACCCAATTTCATAGAACAAACCACGCAAAAGGTAAAGTGCCATTACCCAAAAGACATATGTTGTATTTATACTGGCGCCTTCGACTCCTTTTGCTATGTCCAGCACATTTCGTGTCAATTCTGTAATAGCAAGACCAAGTACAAAAGGCTCTAGCACGCTCATCACAATACTCACCACCTTCAAAAAGATAGCAAGGATTACTGAGAGTTTATAAACTTTTAAGTAACTCCACAAGCGCATAAAACTATGTTGTTTCATCTTTCCCTCCTATTCTTCTGTTAGTGATTGACTATTAAGCTGAGAATTAGCAATTTCGCGATAGATGTCGTTTTGTTGCAACAATTCTTCATGTGTTCCGCGCCCGACGATTTCTCCCTTATCCAGAACAATAATCTGATCTGCATCCATTATGGTTCCCACGCGTTGTGCTACAATCAATACAGTGGCATTTTGCGTAACTTCTTTGAGCCGACTTCGAAGAATGGCATCGGTCTTATAGTCCAACGCAGAAAATGAATCATCAAAGATATAAATATCTGGTTCTTTCACGACAGCACGTGCGATAGAAAGGCGTTGCTTTTGCCCACCTGAGAGATTGCTTCCACCTTCTGCCAAATGCGTCTCAAAGCGTTCTTCCTTGCTTTCAATGAAGTCCCTTGCTTGTGCTACATCTGCCGCTTGCACCAATTCCTCACGACTAGCATTTTCTTTCCCATAGCGGAGGTTTTCTGCGATTGTTCCGGTAAAGAGCAGAGCTTTTTGTGGAATGAAACCTATCTTCTGCCGCAGTGCTTTTAGATTATAAGAACGCACATCCACTCCGTCCACTAAAATCTTTCCTAAAGTCACATCATAAAAGCGCGGAATCAATTGCACCAATGAGGACTTCCCTGAGCCGGTCGAGCCGATAAAAGCAATCGTTTCACCAGGTTTTGCTTTGAAGGAAATATTATGCAAGACTGGACTCTCTGTTTCACCAGGATATGCAAAGGTAACATTGTCAAACTCTAAATAACCATGACTGTCTGTCTCAGTCACACCATCTTCGTTTGGATTGATTGAAATGGGCATTTCCATTACTTCTTTCAACCGTTCACTCGAAACAGCTGTACGAGGATACATAGTAAACAAGCTAGACAGCAACAGAAATGACAGCAATGCATGAAAACTGTATTCGATAAAAGCAACTAAATCGCCAATTTGCAAATCTCCTGTACCTAGTGGTTTTAAAGCAAAGCAGACAATGGCAATAATCATCGCGATGATAATTTGAACAAAAAGAGGTTCTGTCAAACCAGTTAACTTGAACAGACGATTCGAATTATTCGCATAAATGTCATTTTGTGAAGCAAAACGCTCTTCTTGAAATTCTTCTCGAGCAAAAGCACGAATAACGCGCAGCCCCATTAAATTCTCACGTGCGTATTGATTGATTTTATCTAACGTTTTTTGTTGTTTTTCTGATAAAGGACGAGTCTTGACTGCTATATACCAAACGACAATGCCGAGGAAAGGAACAGAAATTGCGACAATCCAAGCCAAAGAAGGACTAGTGAAAAAAATCATCATCACGCTAGACATCATCATCATTGGTGTAATGACACCCATTTTTAGGGATTGCTCTGCGAACTGCATGAGAACAAAGGCATCACTGGTAATCCGTGTCACCAAAGACGAAACGCCAATTTGCTCATATTCATGATGCGAATACTCTTGCAATTTGTCGTAGATGTCATTACGCATATCACGCACCATACTCGTTGTCAACTTACCAGCAGCATAGGCAAGGACAATCCGTCCAAAGACTCCTAGCAAAATGACAATGAGCATCACAATCGCCCAATAATATAAACGATTGCTATCTCCTCGATTAATCCCTTCATCAATCATTCGTGCCAAAACAGTCGGCAAACCGAGATTTACCACAACAAAGAAGACAGCACCAAAGAAATCCAACATCAACCATTTGGGATATTTTTTCAAATAAGACCAAATATACTTCATGTTTCTCCTTTCTCCTCATAAAACAAATCCACAATAAAAAAGCACCAACGTACTTTTTAGACAAAATGGGAGTGGGACAGAACTTATCTTGAAAAATTTAAGTTCGTGGTCCCACCCCCGCGAGGGTGATTAGGTGCTCTTTCGAGCTTGAAAAGCGAATAAAGAGTCCAATCACCTACTGCGTCATTCGCTTATCACTAAATTAGATAGAGGCTGAGATACTTTTTGTCCGACCTCATGTAACAATAGTATAACAAAAGGATGATATAAATGCAACACTAGCAATAATCTAGTTGGTAACGGTCACTTCTCCTGTTTGATAATTTAGCCGAAGTCCTGTCTGTACGTTGGGAACAAAGACATTCATTTCCAAGCTACTATCGCTTGATTTAGCTTCAATATGCGAACCAACTGGCACTAAATCCTGTTCATTGGCATAAATCAAAGTCACTCGATACCGAACTCGTTTATTTTTGTCTAGTGCCTTGCGAACCTTTGTTTCATAGAAATTTTGACCCGTAGAATGACTAGTATTTGCTTGATTAGCCCAAGCTGTTTGCACAGCTATATTTTTCGGGTTACTGGTCGAAGCATCAAACCCTTTCAAGTTACCAATCAAAGCATAACCCAACAAATGTCCTCGGTCAACTGCATGGTTGTATTCACCTGATAAATGCTTGACTTGATGCCAACCAGCAGGTGTCCAAGTCGTGGAGCCATTTCCTGTTTCTTCACGACTTCTATATTGGCGAGTTGTTTTGGATAAAAGAGCATTTGCAACCGTCGGAACTGTCTGACCTTGGACGAGTTTAGTCTTATTATCCGCATAAGGAACGCTTGCAACTTTAGCATCCAATGTTGTTTTATTTTCATTGATTGTGAAGGCTCCTGCCCCATTCCATTCAATCTTTCCTTTGAGTTGCCGTTTAACGGACTCTGTCAAAACACTCTGTGCTAATTCTTGACTGGGTGCTGCATGATTCGTCCGAATACTTCGATTAATAGCAGTGCTGTCAGAAGGCTTCGTACTACCATGATGATTGCTAAAAGAATAACCTCCCAGCGCAAGAACCAGTGCTATAACCAAACCAGCTACACTTTGTGCTACTTTCTGATTGGATTTCTTTCTCGCCATTTCTCCCCCTTTTAAATAAATAGGAAGCGGGACTCAAAGCCAATTTCTACGAAATCACTACCTCTGTCTCACTCCCTTTTTCCTATCAATATTATTGTCTATTGTCCTGTGAATTTGCTGATGATTTCCTGCCACTTATCTGGCGATAAAATAGCCCATGGATTTTTTCCACCGTAGCCAACAACTAAGCCAAGTGAAAACAAAATCAAACCAAGCAACAAGACTGCTAGAACAATTCCAACTTGTTTTCCAACGTATTTCAAATCATTATTCATCGTCTTCTTCCTTCACTCGCTTAATAGAAGCACCTAAGTTAGACAACTTTTTATGGAACTGGTAATAGCCTCTGTCCAAGTGAGTTAGTTGTCCTACTTTTGTTTCACCTTCTGCAACCAAGCCTGTTAAAATCAACGCGGCACTCGCACGCAAGTCTGTTGACATCACCTCTGCCCCTTGCAAGGCTTGACCACCGACGATACGAGCTGTGTCCCGCATAATTTCTGAATGTAAACCCATCCGACGCATTTCTTCCAGATGTTGGAAACGATTCTCAAAAACAGTTTCAATCATGGTAGACTCACCCTTGGCAACCGTCATCAAAGCTGTAAATTGTGCCTGCATATCTGTTGGGAAACCTGGATGCGGAAGAGTCTTCACATTGACCGCTTTTAGCTTGGATAAATCTGAACGAATCCGAATCCCTTCGTCTTCTTCGGTAACAGACACACCCATTTCCATCAATTTCGCGATAAGCGGACGATTATGCTCCCAGATAGCATCTCGCACAAGAACATTGCCACCTGTCATAGCAGCTGCTACCATAAAAGTTCCGGCTTCGATACGGTCTTGGACCACGCTGTGACTTGTCCCAGATAATTCCTTAACCCCAGTAATAGTTAATGTTTCCGTACCTGCACCACGGACTTTAGCACCCATTTTGTTTAACAAAACAGCTAAATCCACAATTTCAGGCTCCCGAGCTGCATTTTCAATAACAGTCACACCGTCTGCTAACGTTGCTGCCATCATGATATTTTGTGTCGCCCCTACACTTGGAAAGTCCATATAGATATGAGCTCCATGCAATTGGTCAGCTTTTGCTTCGATAAATCCAGCCGTCTGCTTAATTTCTGCTCCCATTGCCTCTAAACCTTTCAAATGAAGGTCAATAGGACGGCTTCCAATCGTACAGCCACCCGGCATGGAAACTTTTGCGTGACCATTACGCGCCAAAATAGGTCCTAATACAACAATTGAAGCACGCATTTTACTCACATATTTATAAGGCGCTTCTTCACTCAACGGCTGTGTAGCATCCACCGTAATCCGGTTTTCTTCTTGCTCAAAAGTCACTTTTGTATTCAATCCACGAACCACATTGTTCATCGTAAACACATCTGATAGAACCGGAACATTGGTTAGAGTTGTTTTCCCTGTCGTCGCTAGAATAGTTGCTGCAAGCAAAGGCAAAACAGCATTTTTGGCACCTTCAATTTTAACCGAACCAACTAATGGATTCGAACTGCCTTGTATAATAATTTTATCCATATTTTCTCCAAAACACTTCTTTTATTACTTTTCTCATCTTATAAATTGCTATTAAACACATCACGTCCTAATGTATAGAGACTGAGGAAGAAAGAGCTGAGCAAAAAGCCTAATGCAATACTAAGCAATAAAATCAAAAAACGAATTCTAAAAGCATTGTCAGCATTCACTTTCAATAGTTTTTCCCAATTCACAACAGTAGAAAGTAAGTGAAATGAAAGAAAAATAAAGATCATATGGCTACTAAGCGTAAAAATTAACTGAATCATATCCCCATTATACCAAAAAAATAGACGAGAGCAAACTATCGGACACGAATCATGTACCGATAACAAAAAAGCCATTATAAAAAAGGCCAAATGGCCTTTTTTATAATCTTGTTCCAACGTTAATTCGGTTAATGGCACGTTGAAGAGCGATTCTGGCACGACGTTCTTGGTCAATCAAATGCTTTTCATGTGCTTCTTCAATAGCACGTTCAGCACGTAATTTTGCTCTTTCAGCACGACTGATGTCAATATCGCGAGCACGTTCGGCAGAGTCTGCAACAATGGTGATTACATTATCAGCTACTTCGACAATTCCACCATTCACAGCAATCCAATTGACATGATCTTCATCATCAATCCGCTTCACTTTGACCTCATCGACAGCCAAAACAGCAATCATATTTTCATGATGCGGTAAAATCCCCATTTCTCCATCAAGAGTTTTAACGGAAACAAACGTTGCATGGTGGTCAAAAACTAGACCATCAGGTGTCACGATTTGTACTGTCATTTGAGCCATAGGTCACCTCTTAAAATCCCATTTTTTCAGCTTTAGCAACGACATCTTCGATAGAACCAACACCACGGAAGGCATCTTCAGGAAGATGATCATATTTTCCTTCAAGGATTTCCTTAAAGCCACGAACTGTATCAGCAACTGGTACATAAGAACCTGGTTGCCCAGTAAATTGTTCAGCAACATTAAAGTTTTGTGACAAGAAGAATTGAATCCGACGTGCACGCGCAACCAAAGTCTTTTCTTCGTCTGACAATTCATCCATACCAAGGATTGCAATAATATCTTGCAATTCATGGTAACGTTGAAGGACGCGTTTCACTTCTGCTGCTACAGCATAGTGCTCTTCTCCGACAATTTCAGGAGCAAGGGCACGGGAGCTAGAAGCAAGTGGGTCAACTGCTGGGTAAATCCCTAATTGCACCAATTTCCGCTCCAAGTTGGTTGTAGAATCCAAGTGAGCAAACGCTGTAGCTGGCGCAGGGTCAGTGTAGTCGTCGGCTGGCACATAGATAGCTTGGATAGAGGTTACAGAACCTTTCTTGGTTGACGTAATCCGTTCTTGCAATTGTCCCATTTCTGTCGCAAGTGTTGGTTGGTAACCAACGGCTGAAGGCATGCGTCCAAGAAGGGCAGATACTTCAGAACCTGCTTGCGTGAAACGGAAAATATTGTCAATGAATAACAACACATCTTGACCTTCGACATCACGGAAATATTCGGCAATGGTCAAACCAGTCAAAGCCACACGCATACGTGCTCCAGGTGGTTCATTCATTTGACCGAAGACCATGGCTGTTTTTTCAATAACGCCAGATTCTTTCATTTCCCAGTAAAGGTCGTTCCCTTCACGTGTTCGTTCTCCAACACCAGTAAAGACAGAAATTCCACCGTGTTCTTGGGCAATGTTGTGAATCAATTCTTGAATCAAGACTGTCTTTCCAACTCCGGCACCACCGAAAAGCCCGACTTTCCCACCTTTTAGATAAGGTGCAAGGAGGTCAATTACCTTGATTCCTGTTTCTAAGATTTCTGATGAAGTAGACAACTCATCAAAAGTTGGAGCTTTTTTGTGGATTGGTTGACGTTCTGCATCTTCACCAAAAGGAGCTTCCAAGTCAATGGTATCTCCTAAAACGTTAAAGACGCGACCGAGTGTTTCTTTCCCAACGGGGACAGAAATTGGACGACCAGTATCTAGGACTTCCATGCCACGAGTCAACCCGTCAGTTGATTCCATAGCAATGGTCCGAACCACTCCGTCACCAAGCTCAAGAGCTACTTCAAGGACGATTTTCGATTTATTTTCGTCATTTTTATAGACTACAAGTGCATTATTTATCTCAGGTAATTTATCACCAGCTGCAAACGCAACGTCAACGACTGGTCCGATAACCTGAGCAATTTTGCCTGAGCTCATTCTTTTCTCCTCTTTATATTTATTTTCTGTGACACTATTCTAGTGCACTTGCACCCGCCACAATTTCAGTAATTTCTTGCGTGATAGCTGCTTGTCTAGCACGATTATACTGAATGGTCAAATCATTGATAACTTTTTTCGCGTTATCTGTTGCTGTCTGCATCGCGGTCATTCCAGCCGCATTTTCCGCCGTTTTCGCATCAATAATCGCCCCGTAGATCATACTTTCAGCAAACTGAGGCAACAATTGATCCAAAATGACATCGCGACTAGATTCCAATTCCAAATTCAAAACGTAGTCTTCATCTGCTTCATTTGGATCCAAATCCACGATTGGAAGCATTTGTTCAACACGCATTTGGCTGGTCAAACTATTGACGTGATGATTATAACAAACATATAATTCATCAAATAATTCGTTTTGATACATTTCAACCGTTTTGTTAATGATTTTACGAACTTCATCAAAGCTTGGTTGATCAGCTAAACCACGTAGTTCATAAATTGGTTGAATACCACGCGCACGAAAGAAGTCCGAGCCCATACCACCGATTGAAATGATGACGAAATCATCTTTATCATGGTATTCTGCAAAAAGTTCCATCATGGATTTGAGAATGATCGCATTATAACCACCCACTAAGCCGCGATCCGATGTAATAACGATATAGGCTGTTTTTTTCACCGGACGACTAATCAACATAGGGTGGTATTTGGAATTTTGCACTTCATGCCCATGAAGCAAATCTGTCAATAACTTTCTGACTTTAGAAGCATAGATTTGGAAATTCTTGGCCGCTTCTTCTGACTTTCCTAGCTTAGCAGCAGATACCATTTGCATAGCATTTGTGATTTGACTGGTGTTTTTTGTGGATGCAATTTTATTTTTTATATCATTTAATGAAACTGCCATCTGACACCTCTATTCTTACTTGAAGCTAGACTGATTGATAAATTCAGTAATTGCAGCATCTAAGACTGCTTCCTCTGGAAGGTCTTTTGTTGTACGAATGATTTCATAGAGGTCTTCATGATGAGCATCAAAGTAATCAAACAGTTCTGCTTGAAAACGAAGAATATCATCAACCGGTACACTATCCAAGAAACCATGTGTCAAGGCGTACAAAATAACGACTTGTTTTTCAACTGGTAATGGTTCATGAACAGGTTGTTTCAAGACTTCTACCGTCCGACGGCCACGATTCAATTTCGCTTGCGTTGCCGCATCCAAATCACTACCAAACTTGGTAAATGCTTCCAGTTCACGATAAGAAGCAAGGTCAATACGCAAGGTTCCGGCAACCTTCTTCATCGCTTTTATCTGTGCAGAACCACCTACACGTGATACAGATGAACCGGCATCAATAGCAGGTCGAACACCTGCATTAAAGAGACTGTCGCTTAAAAAGATTTGACCGTCTGTAATTGAAATTACATTGGTTGCGATATAAGCGGAGATGTCTCCTGCTTGCGTTTCGATAAACGGCAGCGCTGTAATAGAACCACCACCTAATTCATCCGAAACTTTGGCAGAACGTTCCAAAAGACGGCTATGAAGATAGAATACGTCTCCTGGGAAAGCTTCACGACCTGGTGGACGACGAAGCAAGAGTGACAGTTCACGATAAGCAACCGCTTGTTTTGATAAATCATCATAGACAATCAAAACGTGTTTGCCACTATACATAAATTCCTCTGCCATTGCTACACCTGCATAAGGTGCTAAAAACAGCAATGGTGAGGGTTGCGAAGCTGACGCTGTGACAACGATTGTGTAATCCAACGCTCCATACTGACGAAGCGTTTCTACTTGCGTACGAACCGTGGATTCTTTCTGACCAATGGCAACATAGATACAAATCATATCTTGTCCCTTTTGATTCAAAATTGCATCAATCGCAATACTTGTTTTACCAGTTTGACGGTCTCCGATAATCAATTCCCGTTGCCCACGACCAATTGGCACCAAAGCATCGATCGCTTTCAAACCTGTTTGAAGCGGTTCTGATACAGATTTCCGTTGCATAACTCCCGGAGCAGGTGTTTCAACTGGCCGCGTTTTATCTGTCTTAATCTCGCCAAGTCCATCAACCGGACGACCAAGCGGATCAACAACCCGACCAATCAAAGCATCTCCGACAGGCACTTCCATGATTTTACCAGTTCGACGAATGGTATCCCCTTCGCGAATATCTGTGAAATCACCTAAAATGATAATCCCTACATCTGTTGATTCTAAGTTTTGTGCCATACCGTATGAGCCATTTTCAAAAATCAACAGCTCACCACTCATTGCATTGTCAAGACCATGAGCACGGGCGATTCCATCACCAATATATGTGACGACCCCTGTTTCTGTGACGTCAAAATTTGGCTGGAAATTTTCAATTTGTTGCTTAATTAAAGCGCTGATTTCTTGTGCGTTAATCGCCAAAATTCACACCACTTTCTATTTCAAATTTTCTTTTACTGTTTGTAATTGACGTTTAATACTTGCATCAATTGTCTTATTATTAGCTGTGATGATAAAGCCACCAATGAGGCTTGCATCCAGTTCTTCTTTTAAAGAACGAACCTGCAATCCAAATTTTCGTTCAATAATCGGAATAATTTTAGATTTTTGCTCCTCCGATAAACCTTGAACTGATTTGATTGTCACTTCAAATTCATTACTAATCTTTTCAAGCTGGTGAAGACTTTCTACTAAAATATCATAAAAAAGATCTTCACGATGATTATGAATAATAACTTCAATGAAATTGTCAATCAAGGATGAATCAGATCCTTGAAAATAGCGAAGGCTTCTTTCTTTTTCTGTATCATCAACACCAATATGTGACAAAAAAGCAGCTAAATGGGTATTGTCAAAAATGTCTTTGATTTGTTGAAGTTTTTCAAAAACATCTTTTTGCTGACCTTTTTCAATCACGAGTTGGACAAAAGGTGTGGTATATTTTTCAATTACCGCATATCTTTTTTTGTCCATTAAGCATCTCCTAGCTTGTCAATATAGCGGTCAATGAGCTCTTTGTGAGCTTCTTGATCCAATTTTTGACCTAAAATTTTGCTAGCAAGATTTACAGTCAAATCGGCTACATCACCTTTGATACTGTTCATGGCTTCTGCTTTGGTTTGAGCGATTTCTTGATTAGCCTTTTCTTTTAAACGTCCAGCTTCATCAGCTGCATCTGCCAAGATTCCTGCTTTGTTTTTCTCAGCAGTTTCTTTGGCATTTTCAATAATTGTTGTCGCTTCTTGACGACTACCCGCTAATTCTGTTTCTCTCTTTTGAGCTAAATCTTCTGCTTTTTGACGAGCAGACTCTGCGCCATCAATATCATCTGAAATCTTTTTGGCACGTTGTTCAAAAGTCCTTGTAATATTATCCCAGGCAAATTTCTTAATTAAAACGATTAACAGAAGAAATGAGCCCGCAACAAGGATAAAATCCCCAATAAGACTACCTAAAGTAATATTCATCTCTTTTCTCCCTTCTATTCCTCACCGTTAATTTTCTTACCCAGATACATAGATGTTAACATGGTAAACACGTATGCTTGAATACATGAAATAAAGACTGAAAAAGCAGTCCAAATGAGATTCAAGACAAATGCTATTGGATACCAAGCAGCAGCTTGTTGTGACAAAGTTAATAACAAGCCAGACAGAACTTCCCCTGCATAGATATTACCATAGATCCGCAAAGCCAAAGAAGCAAAATTGGTGAATTCTTCCAAGATATTCATTGGAGTCATTCCAGCAGGTGTCGCAAATGCCTTGAGATAAGCTTTCACTCCCCGTCGGCGAATCCCTTCAACATGACAAATTAAGGTAATCAAAAATGAAAATCCTAAGTCAAAGGCAAGATTGGCCGTTGGAGATGTCCATAGGTTATAACCATTTGTTGTCTGCACTTTTGCCATCAAACCAAGATTGTTAGCTACTGCAACGAAAAGGAATAAGGAAAAGATAAATAGAGAATAATTCTTTATATATTTATCGCCAATATTTCCCTTTGTAAAGCCAATAACAAAATCATAGAGGTATTCTAAAACATTTTGTTTGCCAGAAGGCTTCAGAGTCATTTTCCGACTAGCCCAATAAACAAAGGCAAATACGATAAATACAGTTAGAAGAGACATAGCAAGTAGAGTCAAATCAAAAGTCACAGGACCTAAAGTGATAGTTGGATTTATACTTTCTTCCAACGAACTCCACCCCCTTTTCTAAAGGATAACTTTCTTTTCTTATTTGATGATGAATGACATCGCAAGTGTTACGAAGAAAGTACCTTCGATAAAGGCAATCCCCATAATCATGAGCGTTCTCAACTGACCAATGATTTCTGGTTGACGTGATGCTGATTTAAATAGATTTGCCATTAAAAACCCTTCAGCGAGTGAAACACCCATACAGGCAAGACATAATCCAAAAAATGTTAAATTCATGATGAATTCTCCTTTATGTTTAAAATTTACTTACTTAGTTTAGTCCTAAAAATTCTTTTTGTCAAATGTTTTTGTCTTTTGGAAACGTTTTATACGGATTTCTTTCAATTTCCAAAAAAGTAGGCTATCCTGCAACAATTATGGTTTTAGAATAGTAGTAAAACGAACTTGATCCCACTATCAGTTTGTTGATGTGGAAATAGCTATTTCCAATTATCGAATTTTGTTTCCCTATATATGTATATTATAGGCAATCTTTATCGATTAAATATAGACAAAAACTACAATTCACTTTTTCAACAAAGAGGCTGGTTAAGTTCCAGCCCCTAGCTTATTACTTTTTCAGGTTCCAAATTTCTTTGGCGTATTGTTCAATCGTATCATCTGATGTGAATTTATCAGATGTTGCGATATTAATAAGGCTCATACGCGCCCATTTTTCTTTGTCGCGATAGAGTTGGTCAATCTTTTCTTGAGCCGCTACGTACGAAGTAAAATCTTCCAGAAGGAAGTATTCGTCATTGTGCGTAATCAAAGCTTCATAAATCTCAGAACCTTCATTCCGGACATTTGGAATGGTTCCATTCACAAAACTATCCACCACACGGCGAACCACAGGATTGCTTTCATAAACACCACGTGAGTAGTAATCATGACGGGCATAATGGTTATAGACTTCATCTTTGTCCATACCGAAAATTACAATATTGTCATCTCCGACTTCATCTTTGATTTCAATATTGGCTCCGTCAAGGGTTGCAAGAGTAATAGCGCCTGTCATCATAAATTTCATATTAGATGTACCAGAGGCTTCCTTAGAAGCAAGCGAGATTTGTTCTGACACATCTGCAGCGGGAATGATGAGTTCAGCCAAGCTGACCCGATAATTTTCAAGGAAAATAACTTTTAATTTACCTTGCAAGCTTTCATCATTGTTGATGAGATTAGCTACTTCGTTGATCAATTTGATAACAGATTTGGCAAAATGATAACCTGGCGCTGCCTTGGCACCAAAAATGAAGACACGCGGCACCATATCTTTATCAGGATTATCGTTCAAATCCCAATATAGTTTAAGAATATGGAGCAAATTGAGCAATTGACGCTTATAAGCATGAAGCCGTTTCACTTGTACATCAAAAATAGCTTCCGTTGACACTTCCACTCCTGTAGATTCTTTGATGAAAACTGCTAAGCGCGCCTTAGCTTCTTGCTTGACATTATAAAATTCACTCAAAACTTGCCGATCATCTTTGTAGTCTAAAAGTCTGCGAAGTTCATGAATATCCGTCCGCCAGCCGTTGCCAATCAAGCGGTCAATTTCATTTGACAATGGTTCATCTGCAATTTGCAACCAGCGACGTTGAATGATGCCATTTGTTTTATTATTGAATTTTTCAGGATAAATGGCATAAAAATCACGCAACGTATCTTCTTTGAGCAACTCTGTGTGAAGTTTTGCCACTCCATTGACTGAATGTCCACCAATAATTGCGAGATGCGCCATGTGGACTTGATTATCTTTGACAATCCGAGTATTTTCAATCACTTGCGGATCAATACCGCGTGTAGCCATATCAGAAACATAGCGATTGTCAATTTCAAGAATGATTTGGTAAACACGAGGAAGAACATTTTTAAAGAGTTCCGCATCCCATTTTTCCAAGGCTTCCGAAAGAATGGTGTGATTGGTATAACTCATCGTCTTTACTGTTGCATTCCAAGCGTCTGCCCATTCAAGACCGCAGTCATCAAGTAAAAGCCGCATAAACTCTGCTGGTGCAACCGCTGGGTGGGTATCGTTGATATGGACCGATACCTTTTCATGAATTTGCTCTAAAGGCAGACCTTGTTTCCGATAGGATTTGATAATAGTCTGCAAACCCGCACTAGTCATGAAATATTCTTGAATCAAGCGCAGTTCTTTTCCTTCGTAACTTGAATCATCTGGATACAAAATAGCCGTAATATCTTGCACTTTGCGGCGTGCTTCAATCGTTGGATATTCTAGTTCATATTCTTCAGGAATTTCAACATCCCATAAACGAAGATTGTTGACAGTATCATTTTCAAAACCAATTTGTGGCACGTCGTAAGGTACTGCACGAAGAGTTTGTGAATTTTCATAAACAGGAACGATCCGACCTTCCTTGTTGGCTTGAAGATAGACATTCCCAAAAATTTTGACATCTACAACATCGTGATCTTTCCGCGTTTCCCAGACGTTTCCTAGACTACCAAACCAATCATCAGGCAACTCGACTTGGTAACCGTCCACAATTTTTTGTTTGAAAAGTCCGTAGCGATAGCGGATTCCATTACCAAATCCCGGATAGCCTGTAGTTGCAAGCGAATCCATAAAAGCTGCTGCAAGGCGACCAAGACCGCCATTCCCTAATGCCATATCGTGTTCAGCCCGTTTTACAGCTGTAAAATCAATACCTAATTCGTCAAAACCTTCTTTGACAACATCGAGGATTCCAAGATTTAGCAAATTAGTTTCCAGCATCCGCCCAGGTAGAAATTCAATCGAAAAGTAATAAGCAATTTTTTGCTTGTCTTCTACTAATTTGTTTCGTCGCTCCAACCACATAGGAGTGATGTATTTGCGAATTGTACGTGCTAAGGTTTGAAACAGTTCTGCCGGAGTGGCATCTTCTACTTTAATCAATTGTTCTTCATGCAAAATATCCTTAAAATCATGAAGAAACTGCTCTTTTGTTAGTTTCATTTCTTAACGGCAAACTCCTTTCTATCAATAAAGAGATTGGTACAAATGACTGTAAGCTTGGCTAGCTGTATCCCATGAAAAATCGCGTTCCATAGCCTGTCTTTGAAGGTTATACCATGTATCTTTATCATTGTGGTATACGTCAATAGCCATGTCAAATGTCCATTTCAGCCAGTAACCTGAGAAATTATTAAAGCTAAATCCAGTTCCTGTTCCTTCATAAGCATTGTAGGGTTGAACGGTGTCACGAAGACCACCAACTTCATGTACAAGTGGTAATGTTCCATAACGCATGGCCATCATTTGGGACAATCCACATGGCTCAAAGCGACTTGGCATTAAGAACATATCACAAGCTGCATAAATTTCTTGCGCTAATTTCACATCAAAAGTGATATTGGCAGATAATTTTTCTGGATAGGCTTGACCAAACCAAGCAAATGATTGCTCAAAAGATGGGTCTCCTGTTCCTAAAAGGATAATTTGTACATCATCTTGTAGTAAATTGTGTAATTGATCCACAACTAAATCAAAACCTTTTTGCCGAGTCAAACGTGATACAATCCCTACTAGAGGTACATCATCTCGCACAGGCAGACCAACTTTTTCTTGCAACGCACGCTTATTAGCAAGTTTGCCAGATAAATCATCTTTATTAAAATGATGATCCAGTAACGCATCTGTTTCTGGATTATAAATATCTGTATCGATTCCATTGACAATACCTGAGACTTTACCCGACTCCATCCGCAAAATTTGATCCAAACCGCAACCAAACTCTGGTGTCATAATTTCATGTGCATAACTTGGTGACACGGTTGTCACACGATCTGCATACAGTATCCCTGCTTTCATCCAGTTGAGGCAGTCATTCCAACGCAATGTTCCATCTGCATAGCGCTCATAACCCACTCCGAATAAATCCCAGAGCATCCCATCAGAAAATTGCCCTTGAAATTCTAAATTGTGAATGGTTAAAACAGTCCGAATACCATGATAAGCCTGAATCCAATGGTATTTTTCTTTCACCAAAAATGGAATCATTGCTGTATGATAATCATGCACATGTAATACATCTGGAATGAAATCTACTCTTTCCATCAACTCAACAGCAGCCATTTGGAAATAAGCAAAACGCTCACCATCATCAAAATCGCCATAAACATGTCCACGGAAGAAATAGTATTGATTGTCTATAAAGTAGAAGGTCACACCATTTAAAACGGTACGTTTCACACCGACATATTGACCACGCCAACCAACCTTCACTTCAAAATGGAACAAGTCTTCCATTTGGTCGCCAAACTTTTTATCCACCATATCATAGTATGGAAGAATGACGCCCACTTCATGACCTGCCTTCACAAGAGATTTAGGGAGAGCGCCAATGACGTCTCCCAAACCTCCTGTTTTAGAAAAAGGTGCCCCTTCTGCTGCTACAAATAAAATTTTCATTGAATTCTATCCTCTGTTACTTTTTCACCTTTTTTAATGACAACTGGGTTATCAGCTGTTCCACGAATTGTTATATTTTCTGCAATTTCAACACCCTTATCCAAGATTGCATACTCAACTACTGCATTTTCACCAATAAGGACACGTGGGAAGAGAATGCTGTTTTTAACACTACTTCCTTTGTTAACGCGGGTATTACGAGAAATGACAGAATCAATCACTTCTCCTTCCACGATACTACCAGAAGCGAATTGAGAATTTGAAACCTTAGAACCGACTGCATAATAAGTTGGCTCTTCATTTTTTACTTTGGTATAAATCTTTTGATTTGGGGAGAAAAGAGAATAGAATTTTTGCGAATCAAGCATATCAATATTGGCATTGAAGTACGAAGTGACAGAATGAATATTTGCTAAATAACCCGTATATTCATAAGCAAACGCTTTTTCCTGAGTAGCTAAATCACGTAAAACATAACGTAATTTTTGAGGAAATTCTTTTTGTGCTTCTATTTCTAACTTTTCAATCAGCCAAGGTGTATCCACAACAAAGATATCCGTTGACATGTTGTACAAATCCTGATCTTTTTTATCATCAAAAAGATGGTGATTTTTCACATGATCTGTTTCATCAATTTCCAAAACAGCGTTGACTTCGGAAATTTCTTCTTTTGGTAATTTTTTATAGACAACTGTGATCGGTTGATCAGTTGTACCATGTAAGTGGAAGACTTGGTTCAAGTCGATGTTCACCAAAACATCACAGTTCAATGCTACCGTTTGATCGCTGCCCGAACGTTTTAAGTAGGTCAATAATTGCTCGTAGTATTCTTTACCAACAGTAGAACTTTCTACGCGCGTATTATAAATACCAAGATAGTAGTGACTCAAAAGAGTAGACAGCCCCCATTCACGTCCAGAACGGATATGGTCAAAGACAGAACTAATATTATCTTGTTGGAAAATGCAAAAGACGCTCCGAATCCCTGCATTTGCTAAGCTGGATAATGGAAAGTCAATCAACCGATATTTCCCACCAAAAGGCAAGCTGGCAACTGGACGATGACTTGTCAAAGTAGACATATCATGAAATCCAACTGTATTTCCTAAAATTGCTGAATATTTATCAATCTTCATCTGATGGTACCCCCACTTTCTCATTGTATCCGATAACTTGTACTTCGTCTGTTCCATCAATTTCTACACCATCAGAAATGATAGCTCCTTCACCGATAATAGCACGTTTGATTTTTGCTCCTTGACCAATGATAGCTCCACTCATAACAACAGAATCTTCTACAACTGCATCTTTACGCACCTGAGCTTCCGTAGAAAGAATCGAATGTTTAACTGTTCCATCCACAAGACAGCCGTCTACAACCAAAGAATCTTCAACATGAGCGTTCTCCCCAAGGAAGTTTGGTGGGGAAATCAAGTTCCGTGAGTAAATTTTCCATTGACGATCACGGCTATCTAAGGCATTATTGGGATCGATATATTCCATATTAGCTTCCCAGAGAGATTCAATCGTTCCAACATCTTTCCAATATCCCTTAAATTCATAAGCATAAACACTTTCGCCGGATTCAAGATAATTTGGAATAACATTCTTACCGAAGTCAGACATATCTACATTGCTCTTTTCAGCAGCTACCAGCATAGTACGCAGGCGTTTCCAGTCAAAGATATAAATCCCCATAGAAGCCTTAGTAGACTTAGGTTCAGCTGGTTTTTCTTCAAATTCGACAATGCGATTATTGGCATCTGTATTCATGATACCAAAACGACTTGCTTCTTTCAGAGGGACATCTAGAACAGCCACTGTTAAGCTGGCATTGTTATCTTTATGAGACTGAAGCATATCATCATAATCCATTTTGTAAATGTGATCACCAGACAAAATCAAGACATATTCAGGATTGATAGTATCAATATAATCAATGTTTTGATAAATCGCATGGCTCGTTCCTTCAAACCAACGATTTCCTTCACTTGCTGAGTAAGGCTGGAGAATGGATACTCCTGTATTAATGCCGTCAAGTCCCCAACTAGAGCCATTCCCAATATGACTATTCAAAGCTAATGGTTGATATTGAGTAATGACACCAACATTATGAATCCCTGAATTCGCACAATTGGACAAAGCAAAGTCAATGATACGGTAACGTCCACCAAATTGTACTGCTGGTTTGGCAATACTTTGAGTGAGTTTTCCAAGACGCGTTCCTTGCCCACCGGCAAGAATCAAAGCTAGCATTTCATTCTTCATTTGTTACTCCTTTTTGGACTTTTTACTTACATTTGCTGATTTCACACGACGTTTAATCTTCCAAATACTTGCCCCTAATGCTGGCAAAGTAAAGGTCAACGTCTGAGGATAATCCTTCCACAAGCCTTCTTGAGACTGAACCGTTTGATTGTGCTCTTTCCACACACCTCCCCATTCTTCTAATTCCGTATTCCAAATTTCTTCATATATGGCTGCTACCGGAACACCAATAGTAAAGTCTTTGCGCTCTACCGGAGCCATATTAAAGACGCAAACTAACATATCTCCCTTGTCATTTTTCCGAATAAAGGAAAGCACACTTTGATCTGTATTATCCGCATCAATAATCTCTAAACCGTCCCAACTCAAGTCATTTTCCCATAAAACACGATTTTCTTTATAAAGCTGATTGAGCTGAGAAGTGAAATGCTGCATCTTGGCATTCATATCATCAGCCAAATCACGCCATTCCAAAGATTCTTCGCATTTCCACTCTAAGAATTGTCCCCATTCACTACCCATGAAAAGAAGCTTCTTCCCTGGGTGACACATTTGATATGTATAGAGATTTCGCAGACCAGCAAATTGATTGTAGCGGTCTCCCCACATCTTATGCATGAGGCTCTTCTTACCATGTACCACTTCATCATGAGAGAACGGCAGTAAGAAATTTTCAGAGAAGGCGTACATGAAACTAAAGGTTACTAGATTAAAATCATACTTGCGGTAAATTGGGTCTTCTTCGTAGAAGCGCAGAATATCATTCATCCAGCCCATGTTCCACTTGTAGTCAAATCCAAGACCACCCATTTCTGCCATACCTGTAATCTTTGTATCACTCGTGCTTTCCTCTGCAATCATCATGACATCTGGATGAGCCAGTTTGATAACCGTGTTCAAGCGTTGAAGGAAGTAATAGCCCTCGTAGTTGCGATTGCCACCATCAATATTTGGTTGCCATGGACCACTATCATAATCTAGGTAGAGCATGTTGCTGACGGCATCCACACGGATTCCGTCTAAGTGATAAAAATCAATCCAAAACTTGATACTAGAAATCAAGAAAGACTGCACTTCATTCTTTCCTAAGTCAAAATTGAGAGCGCCCCAGCCGTAATTATGGGCACGGTCATGATCTTGATACTCAAATGTAGGCGTACCGTCATAATAAGCCAAAGCATCATCATTGATAGTGAAATGTCCTGGCACCCAGTCTACGATTACTCCGATATTATTGATATGACATTCTTCAACAAAATCACGGAATTCTTCTGGCGTACCGTAAGTATGTTCAAGAGCAAAGTACCCCATCAACTGATAGCCCCAACTCAACCCAAGTGGATGCGCCATAAGAGGCATGAATTCCACATGTGTGTAATTCATTTTGACAAGATACGGAATGAGTTCATCTTTTAATTGGGCAAATGAATACGGAGTCCCATCCTCGTTTTTCTTCCAAGATCCTGCATGAGCTTCGTAAATATTCACCGGTCTAGAGAAAAATCCCCAACGTTTTCTGCGAGCCAACCACAGACCGTCTTTCCATTTCTTTTCAGGAATTGTTCGAACAACAGCTCCTGTGCCAGGACGTTTTTCAAAATAAACTGCCAGCGGATCAATTTTCAAAATTTCTTGCCCGCTACTTCGTTTGATGTTGTATTTGTAAATGTCTCCTTCCTTAGGTAAATCCGTAAACACTTCCCATACGCCACCTTCATTACGTGCCATAGGGATTTGATTTTCATACCAGTCGGTAAAGTCTCCAATCAGATGCACACTCTGAGCATTCGGTGCCCATACACGAAATGTATAGCCACTTTGCCCATCTACTTCATCTTGATGAGCCCCCAAATAGTGCTGCAAATGGAAATTTTCACCTGTGGTAAAAGTTCTCAATGCTTCTTGTCTATCCATTTTTTCACCTCGTTTTGTAAGCGTTTTCTATGATTCTATTTTACTATTTTTCCTATTGCTTTTCAAGTAAATTTCCATTATTATTACAAAAAATTCTCAAAACCGAACATTTCTTCAAATAATGCCCACTATTAGCAAAAATAACTAGATTTTGTTAAAATTTTAAACTTTTCATTCCATTCCTACTAAATAGTCGATAAAAGAGTAAACTTTTTTAAATGAAAATTTTCATAAAGGTCTAGACAGCTTTACAAAAAAAGCCGCACAAAGCCGCCTTTTGATTTAGTTTATAAGATTAAATCGCAACAACAGGATATAATTTCAAATATCATTCCTCCATCGTCTGGTTACATACTAGTTTACCGTATTTTTCTGAAATTTTCAATAACTTTCTCTAAAAAATCAGCTAATTTGTAAACTTTTTTTGTTTTTTACAACTCAAATATTCGGAAATAGAGGATTCTATTTTTGTAAAAAAGAATTGGGAGCATTCATCAGCCCAATTCTCTAAAAATCTTATCTAGTCTACTTTTACTACTTGAAGTTGAACTCCGCCTAGCAGCACTAGATATTTTTCTATTTTTTCAATACCATACGAACGACGAAGGGCTTCAGCATAAAGTGATAATTGTGCTTGGTAGCGCTCCACTAATTCACTTGGATTTGTATATTGATCTGTCTTATAATCAAAGAGAACGATACGATCAGCCAGTCGGAGATAACCGTCCAAAATTCCACGAACTACAAAATCCTGTCCGCTCGCTTGATCTTGCTTTAACATAGCAAAAGGAGCTTCACGATATACTCTATCTGTATGCTTCAAAAGCAGCTGTCCAAGTTCAGTCCCAAAGAAACTAGCTATCTTTTGCAAATCAATCTTCTTTTTAACACTTTCTTCTGCCTGAACCTGTTTTAAAACTTTTCTCAAAATAACTATCGTAGGGGCTTGATCCAAAGGAATACGCTGCATCAGTTCATGGATAGCACTACCGATTTGCGCTCCTGTAACAGGGGCTTTTTTAGCAAAGTCTGGTAGTTCAAAAGAAGTTTTTCCAATAAAATCTGGAGTTTTTTTCTCCATAATTTCAACGCCGTCTGTGTCCATGACCGGCTCATAAAATTTCTTGATTTGGCTCGGTGTCCGAACACTTGGCAAATGGATGGCTGCTCGATACTGAGTATTTAGCCTGTCCACATTTTCCAAAATATCCAAAGCCCTGCGAATATCCTCAGACTGGCGATTGTGCGCTAAGTTCTCCTCGACAATCCGTTCCTTTAGCTTTAGCTGACCTATTTTCTCACTTGTTAAATCGCTATCCGTCACAAATCGGGTTGAAAAGGTTAAGTCATCATTCTTAAAGACGGTTTGCAAAGCCCAAATCCAGTCTTGAAAACTTGTCATAGTTTGCCTAATGGAGGCTGCTAAACGACCTTTTTCAGGAGCAGGGAAGGTCTTTTTCTCCAAGCTTTCTTGACGACCTTTGCCAACCAGATATAGCTTTCTTTCTGCCCGCGTCATAGCAACATAGAGCAGACGCATTTGCTCAGAAATACTTTCCAAATGAATCTCACGCTCATTTTGCACATAAGGAAGAGTATCGATAGACAAACGAACATGATTAGGCGCCAACTTATCAGTTACATCTACCGCTACGTCCGCGACATACTTGATACCGACGCCATTTTGACGACTGAGAATCAAGGCAGAGCTGCTATCCTTACGATTGAAGGCTTTATCCGTATTAAGCAAAAATACATATTTAAATTCCAAACCTTTGCTCTTATGAACTGTCATCAAGCGGACTGCATGCTTCGGAGCCGCAACGACGACACTCGCCAAATCGTTCTGTGTCTCCAATATTTTGTCAATCATCCCAATAAAACGAGATAGACCTTTAAAACTCATCTTTTCGTAGTCATTTGCTCGCAAAGTAAGAGCGTAGAGATTTGCCTGACGTCCCGCTCCATTTGGTAAAGCTCCCACATAATCGTAATAAAAACGATCTTGATAAATTTTCCAAAGCAAATCATAGAGCGAATTTATTTTTGCAAATTCTCGCCAATCCAGCAGTATTTCTTGAAACTGCTGGATTTTCTTTAAAATAGGAGGTGTAATGAGTTCGGGATGTTGGCCGTGTCCACTCAAAGCGTTTTTCAATTTCTCATAGAGATTTTCCTGATGAACAACGTGATTAGCTTCAGTCACCTTTTTTTGCAAGGCCAAACGAGCCAATTCATCCTCAGTAAAGGTGAACATTGGTGACTTTAGAAGTGCCACCAAAGCGTAATCATTGAGAGGGTTGTTAATTGTACGCAAGGTGTCTAACATCACCATGACTTCAACAGACTGAAGGTAATTGTCCTCACCACCGTCTGAAACGACAGGAATACCATATTTAGCGAACTCAGCTAGAATCATATCGTTGCGTGTGCGTGAAGCTGTTAGCAAAGTAATATCCTCAAATTGGACATTTTCCTCATTGTGCAGACGGATAATTTCCTTAATGACCAGCGCTACTTCTCCTGCAGAAACAGAAGAAACATCCTTGTCATTCTCCTCATTATTCGTCTCAAGTGTTCCGTCATAAATGAGAAACTCCGTCTGATATTGTGGATTTGGCTCTTTCTTATCAGGATTTCCAGCTACCAGATAATGCGTCTCATTGTAATCAATTTCTCCCACTTCCTCATCCATGAGACGTTTGAAAACGTCATTCGTGGCTTCCAAGACTTCCACATGACTGCGGAAATTCTCTTTCAAAACAATCAATTTCCCTTGCTGGCTATCGTCTTGATACAACTTGAACTTATCGTTAAAAATCTGTGGATCAGCCTGACGAAAACGATAAATAGACTGCTTAATATCCCCCACCATAAAGCGATTATGTCCATTTGATAACAGTTCTAGCATACGTTCTTGCGTATGATTGGTGTCTTGATACTCATCCACCATAACTTCATGATATTTATTTCGATAAAAATGGCGCACATCAGGAAATTCTTCCAAAATCTGAATAGCAAAATGACTGACGTCTGCAAACTCAAACGCATTTTCTTCTTTTTTGCGGTTCAAATAACTTTCAACAAATGCTTTCATAAACCGTTGTAAGACAAGCAGGATTTCCTTTGCTTCTTCATGATAGGTCACTTGAAATTCAAAGCGATAAAATTGATCTGCCAAATCTCGTAAAACTTGAATTTTTTCTTTGCGCTTTTCATTATAGGTGTTGATGATTTCTTTTAATTCTTCTTTGCGTCCGCTGTTTGTCAAGGCTTTGCCATTGCTTGCGCGTGAAATCTCTACAATTCTATCAAGTGCTGTGACATAAGCTTCCTCAGAGGACTGTCCTTGTAAGCTTGCCAGACAATCAAGCACACTCTGAACATTTTCAAGGTATTTTGCTTTTGGAAATTCCTTGGCTTCATTCGCCAAATGATAATGGAAAAAATCTTCTAGGTCATAAAGAGCTTCTTTTATTTGTGCTAAAAGTCGCGCTTTTTCTTCTTGAAAATCCGCACGCTCATAGCCTTTCAAAAAGTCTTTTCCCAACCATGCTATTGGACTACTGGTGGATTGCAAAAAAGCATAAATCTTATAAACCTGCTCTCGAAAACCGAGCAAATCTTTTCTTTGACCGATAAAGTTTTTGACTAATTTTTTAAATAAATCAGCCTGATCAGATTGATAGAATTCTTCAAAAACTTGCTCGAAAACTTCATTTTGCAGCAATAACTGCTCACTTGCGCTTTGTAAAATGCGAAAATTCGGCGCCAATTCTAGGAGATAACCATATTTATTTAGGACTTTTTGGGTGAAAGAGTCCATGGTACCAATGTCAGCATTCGGAATATCAGCTAATTGCTGCGCCAAGTGCTGTTTGAGCTCCTCATCATCTGTTGCCTTCAAAACCTTGGATAACTCTTTTTCCAAGCGCTCTTTTAGCTCACTTGCGGCTTTAACGGTAAAGGTCGAAATGAAGAGCTGGTCAATGCGAACTCCCCGCAAAATTTGGTCAACAATCCGCTGCACCATAACAAAGGTTTTTCCTGATCCTGCAGAAGCAGACACAAGAATATTTTGACCGGAGGAGTAAATAGCTTCGATTTGCTCTGGTGTACGTTTTTGAGCTTTGTCAGACTGAGCTTCTCGTTCCTGCAAAGTATAGATTTCTTCCTGACTCAAAAATGGAATCTGTCTCATTTTTCTAGCTCCTCCTTCATCTTTTCTATCCATGCTTGACGCTTCTTTTCACCTGTCGGGTGGCTATCTAACTTAACCAAATGGCGGGCGCTAGAGAGGTGAAGGTTAGCTTCAAATCCCGTAATGGACTTGTACTGCTCCACAAAAGGTGCAATACTTCTGCCATTTTCCGTATAAGGATTGATGTAAAAATGCCCTGCCAAGATCTGCTCAGCAGCACGGCGATACAAGAGTGCATTATAAGCCAACAATGTCTCCAGCTCCTCTTGACTCAACAGATTCACTTTCTTTTTATCGTACAAACCATTCAGCTGACGAGCCTGCTCAGACAAGAACAGACCTTTGTATTCTAGGTTCTTCATTGCTTCTTTGACAGCGTCGCCTTGCGACTTCGTCTTGGCTAAAGGCACAAGTGGATTGGTCATCTGCAAATACATGGCACCAAAAGTCTGTACTTCATCATTCGCCCACTTTTCTTGCTTCAACGCCATTAGATATGTAGGCAATTGAGAATTTAGACCATTGAAAAATTTTTGAAAATCAAAATTTGTGTCACTTGATTTATAATCCACAATTCCCAGACTACCGTCACTTCTCAATCGGTCAATGCGGTCAACTTTCCCTCGAATTTGAAGATTGCGTCCGTCTGACAAGGTTAGAACATTTGTTTCTTCCTGTCCGAAAACAGCCTCTTCTTGAATGGTTTCGACTAAATCATTTCTCTCTAAAACCTGTCCTGTCGCATGCACGGTGTCCAGCAAAACTTCATGAGCAAATAATGCTTCTGCATTTTCTGTATAAAGAGCTTCAAATTCCGCTTCCTGACTCGCTTCTTGAATGGCTTTTTCTAGACGATGATCGAATGACTCACTAGACTGCTCTTGCATAACTTTTTCAAACACACGATGCAGAAAATTTCCATGACTACGCGCATCTGGATGAATCGTCATTTCTTCCTGCAAAGACAAGACGTACTTCAAAAAATAAGCATATTGATTGCGATAGAATTCTGTCAAAGCTGAAGTAGATAGCTGAAATGCTTGCTGAGGCGGATAAAGAACTTGTAATGTCTGCGTTGACAAGGTTTCTGTTTCAAGACTTGACGTTACATTAGGAATCGAAATCCCTTCGCTTTCCAATTTTTTGCGCAAAACCCGTACGACGACTGACCAAAAAGTCTGTTCTTTCTCAGTCAGAGAACGCTCCCGATCAATATCCCCTTGATTCAACTCAATAACCCTCGCCAACAGAGCTCGATAAGTTCCAATATCATCACTTGTTGCCTGCGGACGCTTCACTTCAATCGGCAGCTCAATTGGTCGTTCATGCAATTCTAACAAATATGGAGAAATGTTGTTCTCTATTTCATTGACAATCTGAGGAGTGGAGAGCACCAACCTCTCCGTTGCAGCATTCAGAAGTGACAAGGCGACAAAACGATTTTTCTGGAGATTTTCCTGAGCAGCAATCAGCAACTCCGAATGCTCATCAGTTGCTTCATTTAATCGTAATCGGTCTTCATCTGACAAGAGGCTCTTGTTTTGCGCAATTTTTGGAAAATAGTCTTGAGTCAAACCAACAGCATAGACAAAAGGACTTGACAAAGGCTCGATCAAATCATAAGACTGAACGGTCACAACGTCTACCGTTGCTGGAATAGTCCGATAATTGGATAACAGCATTCCTGACTGCACTAAAGTCAAAAAATCATCTAGCTTGACCTTGTTAGCTGAAAAGACACTAGCAAATTGTTCCAAAACATGACAAAAAGCCTTCCAGACTTCTTCTTGTCTTTCTTGGTCTTGCGGGTTCGTAAAATCTACTAAAGAAGCAAAATTCTGAGAAAAAGCAATCTCTGTCAAAAAGTGATGAAATTTCTGGAGCAGACCTGTCGCTGTTTGACTGCGAGATTTGAAAAATTCCAAGAGCGGAGTGGCTATTTTTTTTCTTAATTGATTGATGTGAATCAAGTCAAATTTTTGATGCTGATTGTGAGTAAAATCTTTAGAAAATTTACTAATCCCTTTTACATCCGCAAAGCGAATATATTGCTCAAACAAATCCAGCTCTTCTTGCGTTAAACGACCATAAAGACCTGTCTTCACAAGATTGAGCAAATCCTCCGTCCGAAAATTATAGCGTTTCAAACGCACTAAAGATTCGATAAATTGCACCAAAGGGTGATGTGCCATAGACTCGCTTCGCCCCAGATAAAAGGGAATCTGATACTGATCAAAAATCGTCTTTAACTGCAAACGATAGGCTTCTACATCTCCCAAAAGAACGCGAATATCCTTGTAGCGAGCACCGTCATGAACTCGCTGGCGAATGCTCTTTGCCACATATTCCAGTTCTTCTTTTTGATTGACAGTCGACCAAATCTGTACATGCGAGCGGTCTTGCTCCGTCAATTCCAACTCAACATCTGAGAAATCATAGCGGCTTTCTAGCAGTTTTGAAATCTTTCCAAAAGCATCATCTGGCTGTATTGACGGTCTATATTCAGGTTTTACCTTATATTTATCTGCCAAATGGCGCAAGAAATCCACGCTAGCCTGATAGAGATTGCCCTCTCGAAAAGTCGCACGATAAGCTTTTTCACTTGCATAAGCACCAATGACGATTTCCACACCTTTACGATGTAGCAGCTCTACCAAATAAGCTTCCTCAGCAGAAAACCGTGTAAAACCGTCAATGACCAAAGCCAATCCTTGCAATTCTTTATCTACATCAGCTGCTATAATGTGATTGGCAAAGGCCATGATATTTGACTCAGAAGTAAATTCACTCTGATTCAGCTGATGCATAACAGCTTGTAAAATCTTGATTAAATCTGCTTTTTTCTCGTCTTCATCCAGATAGTCCAAGTCTGCAACAGTCATTTGAGCTTCTTGCAACTCATGATAAAGCTCAACCAATTGCTGAATAAACTGCGCATCCGTCCGAATGCCGCCGTACACCTGCAAATCATGCTCTTCCATTTCAGATAAGACCTTATAAAAGAGCATTTCCAAACCAATATCGTCTAGTGGTCTGCCTTGCTGCACATCATTGAGGACAAAATAACGCGCCATCTGCGCAAAACGTGTCACCGTAATGGCAAATGAAGCACGGTTTTCTAAAAGACGCAAAACAGCTCTTTCCTTTTCAAATGAAAGAGAGTTGGGTGCAATATAAAACACGCGCTTGCCTGCTTGTGCTAAACGCTCTGCTTCTTCTGTTAGAATGTTTGTTAAGGGATTGCGAATATCCGTATAAAGTAATTTCATGAGCATCCTTTTTGTCAAAATATAGTCCTATTATATCATTTTTAAAGTTTTTCAACAGCGATTGACTACATACCTTTTCAAGAAAAAAATCCCCACAAGAATACTTGTGGAGAACGATTTTTAATGATAAGCTAAAGCTTTTTTGAAGCTCTTCCAAATGCCAATGTCATCTGTTTGTAAAATTAAACTGGAGTAAATCCGACCGATATAAACTGTCATTCCTAAGGTAAAGACAAAGGCAATGGCAAATGAAATCCAAGCTTCTAGCCCATTTGCATAACCGTTAATCGCACGGAAGGGCATAAAGAAGGTCGAAATGAATGGAATAAAAGAACCAACTTTAAGCAAAATTGTGTCACCAGCGTTTCCAAGAGCCGTCACTCCCAAAAATCCCAAAATAATCAGCATCACAACAGGCTGAACAGCTTTCCCAACGTCTTCAATCCTCGTTACCATTGAGCCTAAAAAGGCAGATAAAACCACAAACATAAAGACACTCAAGGTGATAAAAGCAATAGTATTAAAGGAAATTGCCTCTCCCAAATGCTTCATCAGATTTGGATTGGCATCTAAGAATTCTTTTACAAAAGAAATCTGGTCTGAAAAAGCAAGCAACAGCACTGCACCGATTACATAAATGCTGACATGGGTCAAGATAACTGCAAAAATCCCTGCCATTCGACCATAGAAATATTCAGAAGCCTTGATACTGGAGAAAATAACCTCCATAATCTTCGTCCCTTTTTCGCTTGCAATTTCTTGAGCAGTGGAGCTTGTGTAAACAATGAGAATCATATAAAGTACAAGACCAATTGCTGTTGCGACAATCGTTTGAGTGGCCTTCTTCGCTTCTTTCTTCTCATCAATCTTTTCTTTGAAATCAATAGCTCTTGAAAGTAGCTTCACTTGATTAGCTGATAAATTAGCTTGGCTAATATTTGCAACCTGTTGCAACTGCATCAGTTTCTGTGTAATTTCAATTTTTGTAGCACTACTCATGCTCGTATCTGCAAAATAAGTTGCCTTGATTTGCCCCTCTTCTTCTGATACTAGCAAATATCCGCCAACCTCGCCATCTTTTACAGCTTTCTTAGCTGTTGCTTCATCTTTATAATTGATGTCCAGATTCTTAGTATCTTTCAAAACTTCCTTCACTTGAGCATTGTTTGATACAACTGCGACCCGACTAGAATTGCTACTTGACATGGAAGAAAGATACCCAACTCCAAAACTAAGACCAATAAAGATGAAAGGAGAAAGAACCATGAAGACAAAACTCCATGACTTGACATGACGAAGATAGGTTTCTTTGATAACAATTAAAGTCTGTTTCATACTTCCACCCCTGATTCTAACTTAAAGATTTCATCAATTGTTGGAGCTTGTTGGTCAAAAGTTTCAATATATTGTCCTTTAGTCAACAAGTCAAACAATTCCTTACCAGCTGCTTCGTCATCTAATATCAATCGCCATGTTCCTTGGTTGGTTAGATTGGCTTTACTTACGTGAGGAAGTGCTTCTAATTCCGTTTGAGACAGCGAGCTAGACACAAACAGACGTGTTTTGCCGTATTGATTACGAACTTCTTGCACGCTGCCATCTAAAATGACTTTCCCATCACGAATCATGACAACATCATCACACAATTCTTCCACATTGGTCATCACATGGTCAGAGAAAATAATGGTTGCTCCTCGCTCTTTTTCCTCAATAATAACTTGTTTCAAAATCTCGGTATTCACAGGATCCAAACCACTAAATGGCTCGTCTAGGATAATCAAGTTTGGTTCATGCAAGAGTGTGATAATCAGCTGAACCTTTTGTTGATTCCCTTTGGACAAGCTCTTGATTTTATCAGTCACTTTGCCTTTGACTTGCAAGCGCTCCATCCACTGAGGCAATTTTTCTTTCACAACTGCATTTGGCACTCCCTTTAAGTTTGCCAAATACCGCACTTGCTCATAAACGGTTAACTTAGGCATCAGACTTCGCTCTTCTGGCAAATAACCAATTTTCCGATAAGTCTCCTGAGAAATCGGTTGCTTATCAAATGTAATGTTTCCGCTGTATTCTAAAAAATGCAGAATACTGTGGAAAATCGTTGTTTTTCCAGCACCATTCTTTCCGATCAGACCGAGGATTTGTCCTGATTCAGCCCTGAAATCAACACCAAATAGCACTTGTTTTTGCCCAAAACTTTTTTCTAACTTCTGAATTTCAAGCATCCTAAACCTCCTAAAATTCTAAGCTCACTATATGTATATATACAATCTCTATATTTAATAGTATAACATTTTGAAAGCGCATTTTCAAGTTTTTGTGTAAAATTCCCTTATTTTCTACAGCAAAAAGAGAGCCATCAACAATTGCCCACAGTGCGACTGCCTCTCACTCTCTTGCCTTGATTCTATTTGCGCTTTACTAAGCTTTAAAAGCATCCACTAATACTTGAAATTCTTCATTGGAGAGCGTAATCCCTTTCCCCATTTTTGTATGGTCAGGACTCCAACTACGAATATCATATTTAGCTGGCGCACCATTGAAACTCACTCGATTCAGCTCTTTCGTCCAGCCTTTATCATTTTCTGATAACACCAATAACTTTTCTTCTATCTCAAATTTGAATTCTGACATTTTTGTCTCCTTTTTCTTCTTTCTTGATTTATTCGTAAAAAATTTACTTTTTTAGCGAGTTTGTTATATAATATATTGTAACAAGTTATGGAGAATTTAGCTATGAAAAAATTTCTCGAAATGATTTTAGAGCGAGCAAGTGAATTTATCAATTACAAAAAGGATACGCAAGAGGTAGAGGAAGACAATGCCAATATTTTGCAAACGATTGAAACAGCTTTGCAAAAAAAATCGGGTGTACATGTCATTTTTTCAGATAAAAGTTTTACTGGTGATATTGTCAAATATGACAAAGAGCGTCAGCAATTGATTGTTAAAAACTTCCAGAAAAGTATGTCAACGATTATTCGTATTTCAGATATTAAGCGGATTCGTCTGGTTCCCAACACTATCAGAGAAGCGCAAAAAAGAAATTCCAACCTCAACTAGGAGATTGGAATTTTTTTATTCAAATAAGCTGTAATAATCCGCGATTGTCATTTTCGCTTTCTCTTCTTGATGTAAGTCTTGGATAATTTGTCCGTCTTTCATGACAATCAAGCGATTGCCGTATTTAAGAGCATCTTCCATGTGGTGAGTAATCATGAGAGCAGTCAGTTGGTCACGATTCACAAATTCATCTGTCAGACTCATCAATGCCACACTGGTTTTGGGGTCAAGCGCTGCTGTATGCTCATCCAAAAGCAACAGCTCAGGGCGTTTGAGAGTCGCCATTAAAAGACTCAATGCCTGTCTTTGTCCGCCAGAGAGAAATTCAATCGGCGTATCTAAGTGTTTTTCTAAACCATTGCCGATTTTGTCTATCGTCTCCTGAAATTCTTTGCGATAATGGCTCAGACGGCGTGGCACTAGACGGCGTTTTTCACCACGAAATTTAGCAATCAATAGGTTTTCTGCCACCGTCATGCGCGGAGCTGTTCCCATCTTTGGGTCTTGAAAAACGCGCGATAGATACTTAGCCCGTTTTTCTGGCGAATAACTGGTCACATTTTCACCTAGAATATAAATGCTGCCACTCGTCAATGGCAATGTTCCTGCGATGACATTGAAAAGCGTGGATTTCCCTGCCCCATTTCCACCTAAAATGGTAATGAAGTCATGCTCAAAAATATCCAGTGAAACATCATTTAAAATAACTTTTTCTTCCTCAATACCTGTGTTGACAATTTTTGTCGCGTTTTTTAATTCTACAATTGCTGTCATTTGCTTAACTTGACTCCTTTAAAGAATTTATTTTTGAAAGTCGGAATCATGAGACAAATTGCCAAGATAACCGCACTGTAAAGGCGAAGATAGCTGGTATTAAAGCCAAGCGCAATCACGCCCCAAATCAGGAATTGATAGAAAATAGACCCGACAACAATCGTCAATAGACGTTCTGCCAATGTCAGGCTGGTAAAAAGCACCTCTCCGATAATGAGACTGGCAAGCCCCACAACGATGACACCAATCCCACGCGAGACATCCGCATAACCTTCTTGCTGGGCAATAAGAGCACCAGCTAGGGCAATGACGCCATTAGACAGCACCAACCCCATTAACTCCATTCGTCCTGTGTGAATGCCAAAACTCCTTGCCATATCCGGATTATCACCCGTGGCAATATAGGCTTGACCCAATTTTGTATCTAAGAAAAAGAGCAATGCTGCAATTACCAAGCTAACAAAAATCAATCCTGTCAGAAGATTGTTTAATTCGACAGAAAATGGCAAAAAGTCCTGAATTTGCTTCGTTCCGAGAAGTCCAAGATTAGCCCGCCCCATTAGCATGAGCATAATGGAGTGGCAGGAAGTCATGACCAAAATCCCTGAAAGGAGAGTAGGAATTTTCCCCTTAGTATAGAGAAGCCCTGTTACCATGCCTGCCAGACAGCCAGCTAGAATGGCAGCAGCAGTTGCTAGAAAAGGATTGATTCCCTTACTAATTAGCGTAACTGCCACTGCTCCGCCCAATGGAAAAGATCCTTCTGTAGTCATATCAGGGAAATTTAAAATGCGGAAAGTCATAAAAATCCCCAAGCCTAAAATAGCCCAAACAAGTCCTTGTGAGACAATTGAAATAATCATACTGTTGTCCTAACTTTTAAAAATATCGTTTCTTATCAATCGGATTACTCAATGACTTGTCCTGCTTTTTTCAGAACATCATCTGGAATCGTTATTCCTAGCTGAGCAGCCATTTTTTTGTTCACAACTGATTTGCCAGTAGCAAAGATTTCAACAGCTGTGTCTGCTGGTTTGGCACCTTTCAAAATTTTCGCTGTCATTTTTCCAGTCGCCACTCCAAGATCTTTTTGATCGACAACAACCGAGCCCAGACCGCCTTCTTCTACCATAGCTGTCGCACTTGGATAGATAGGTTTTTTAGCCGTTTGATTGCTGGAAACAACTGTTGAAAAAGCTGAAGCAATGGTGTTGTCAATTGGAATCCAAATAGCATCTACCTTTCCTGTCATCACATTCATGGTTGAAGCAATCTCATTTGTAGAAGGTACAGCATAAGGAAGCACTTTATAACCTGCTTTTTCAGCCAAAGCTGTAAATTCTTCTACCTGCGTTTTTGAATTGTCTTCACTGCTTGAATAAAGAACGCCAATTGTTTTCACATTCGGTGTTAATTGTCTGATGAGCTCCAATTGCTGCTTAGCTGGATTGTGGTCAGACACACCTGTAATGTTGCCTCCCGGCTTTTTCAAATCCTTTACTAAATTCGCCCCAACTGGATCAGTCACTGCTCCCATAACAACTGGCTTGTCTTTTGTTGCACTAGCCAACCCTTGAGCCGCAGGCGTTGCGATTCCAATCAGCACGTCGTTGTCATTTGCGACTAATTGCTTGCTCATTGTTGCCACTTTACTTTGATCACCTTCTGCATTCATAAAGTCAATCTTGATCTTCTTGCCTTTATAACCTTCTTGTGCCAATCCTTCTTGAATCCCTTTATAAATCAAATCAAGTGACGGATGACTGACATATTGCAGCACACCAACTTTTACTGTTTTTGTTGTATTGCTTGTCTTCGTCGCTTTCTCGCCATTTACACTAGAATAAATAATGCCTCCGACAACTAATACCACCAAAAGAGCAATCATTCCCATTAACCGTTTGTTTTTCATATCTGTTCTCCATTTCGTATTTTCTAATTTTTATTCAAGTAAAAGCCAGAGTCGCCATCGTTTAAACATATTTTTACCTCCATTAACGAGACTGAAACAATAAAAGAAAAACCCACACACAGTTCATCCTGTGTGAGGGCGTAAATCGCGGTGCCACCTCAATTATGGGAAAAATAATAGACTTATCCCACATCTCAATCTTGTCTAACAACAAGTTGCACTGTAAGGTGTGCTCACCGAATTTTTATCGTTTCAAATTCAACTTCTATCCATTAGCCCAATTTCATAAAACGCTGCTGCTTGTTTTCACCAACCACAAGCTCTCTGTCAACAACTATTTTATTACTTTTCTAATTTGATATTATTTTAGAGGTTTCTGAAACAAATGTCAAGTGTTTTGTCAAACTTTTCTGACAATAATTTTCCAACCTTTTCTTGCTATTTTTTGTTATAATCTTCTTTAGTATCATTCAAGGAGAGAAAACCATGTCCTTTGACGGATTTTTTTTACACCACATGACAGAGGAATTGCGGCAACAGTTGCTATATGGTCGCATTCAAAAAATCAACCAACCTTTTGAGCAGGAATTAGTGCTGCAAATCCGCAGCAATCGGCAAAATCACAAATTGCTCTTATCCGCTCACCCTGTTTTTGGTCGCATTCAACTAACCAATACCAGCTTTGAAAATCCTGCAGTGCCTAATACATTCATTATGGTCATGCGGAAATACTTGCAAGGCGCTACGATTGAAAGCATTGAACAGATTGACAATGACCGAGTTTTGGAAATCTCTGTCTCTAATAAAAATGAAATTGGAGATAGCGTGGCAGCAACTCTAGTCATCGAAATCATGGGTAAACACAGCAATATCATCTTAATGGACAAGGCAAGTGGTAATATCATTGAGGCCATTAAGCATGTGGGCTTCTCGCAGAATAGTTACCGCACGATTCTGCCGGGCTCGACCTATGTCGCTCCACCTCAAACAGGTAACCGTAATCCATTTACGATTTCTAATGAAAAGTTATTTGAAATTCTCCAGACAGAGGATTTATCAGCTCATTCTTTACAAAAGCTGTTCCAAGGCTTGGGGCGCGATACAGCGACCGAGCTCAGTCAGCGCTTAACGAGTGAGAAACTAAAAACCTTCCGTGCTTTCTTTGCCAGTCCCACACAAGCTCATCTGACAACCAAATCCTTTGCCCCCATTCTTTTTTCGGACAGTCAGAAAGAATTTCCGAGCTTATCGCAGCTACTAGACGATTTCTATCAAGACAAGGCGGAACGTGATCGCGTTAATCAGCAAGCCAGTGAACTGATTCATCGAGTAGAGAATGAATTAGAAAAAAACCGCAAGAAATTAAAAAAACAAGAGCAGGAATTAGTCGCGACTGAAAATGCGGAGGAATTTCGCCAAAAAGGAGAACTCCTCACTACTTTTTTGCACCAAGTTCCCAACAATCAAGACCAAGTAGAACTGGACAATTACTACACAAGTGAGAAAATTACTATTGTGTTGGATAAAGCTTTGACCCCTAACCAAAATGCTCAGCGCTATTTTAAGAAATACCAAAAGCTGAAAGAAGCAGTCAAGCATTTAACGGGACTGATTGAAGAAACTAAAGAAACCATTCAATATTTGGAGAGTGTAGAAACAGCTTTGTCACAAGCTAATCTCACAGAAATTACAGAAATCCGAGAAGAATTGATTCAGACAGGCTTTATTCGTCGACGTCAGCGTGAAAAAATCCAAAAACGGAAAAAACCAGAGAAATATTTGTCTACTGATGGACAGACAGTTATTCTGGTTGGACGAAACAATCTGCAAAATGATGAGTTGACCTTTAAAATGGCGAAAAAAGAGGAACTCTGGTTTCATGCCAAGGATATTCCCGGCAGTCACGTGGTCATCACAGGCAATCTGCAACCAAGTGATGAGGTCAAGACAGATGCTGCGGAATTGGCGGCATACTTTTCTAAGGCGAGATTGTCCAATCTCGTTCAGGTGGATATGATTGAAGTCAAAAAACTTAACAAGCCAACAGGTGGTAAACCTGGTTTTGTAACCTACACGGGGCAAAAGACCCTACGCGTTACTCCTGATGAAGCCAAAATTAAATCCATGAAGATGTAAGGTGTCTACTAACTGGTACCTTTTTCTGACTATTTTTTATATGTCCGACCCTCGGATGAAATGAATTTCTTTTCAGGTAAGCTGTCTGACCCTCGGACGGAATGAATCTCTTTTCACGCAAGCTATCCGACCCTCGGACGGAATGAATCTCTTTTCAGGCACTCTGTCCGACCCTCGGACAGAGTAAATCAGTTCTCAAGCAGGTCGTCAATGTGAATGACAGCTCAAACCAATTCTCGTTCACTTCTTCGACCGGGGCGACAGCTTAAACTAGTTCTCATTCACTCCGTCGACCGGGACGACAGCTTAAACCAGTTCTCGTTCACTTTGTCGACCGAGGCGACAGCTACGAACTTATTCTCATTACAAGGACTTCTTAGAAAAGTAAAAGGCTTAAAATCAGTGCTTTTAACAACACGATTTTAAGCCTTTTTGGCATCATTCTTTTGAATTTTGAATGGAATTTAAGCTTTTGTCTAACTTTGTCCACTGTTTTTTATTCCGATTTCTCAATATCTTCCTTTAGCTCTGCCACATTCAATTTGGCAGAGAGAAACTCTTGGTCTTGAACAGGAAAACGCTGCTCCAATGCTGCAATCGTTCCGATTTCAACCTCTCCATTTTTCATGACAAAATCCATGACATGTCCGCCGAATTGGTGGTCATCAGATAGAAAATGAAGATGAAAACCAGCTACGCTGACACCGTGAAACAGCTCTGGCGTCCAAAAGCCAACGATTGTTCCCGAAATGTGTTCTACCTGGTACTCAGGCTGATGAGCTGCGATTTCTGCGAACTTCTTTCCCGGAGAGGTTTTTGGAGCCATGCGCACATGTATGCTGCTAAATTCACCATGAATCTTGATTGAGTGAAAAAGATTTTCCCCGACATAGCTAGCTTCTATGCGCTTCTTCAACGCTTCATCAGTCAGCTCAATGTCCTGACGAAAACGCACTTCTGCTCGGTGGAAAGCCACTGCAGCATAAGGAACCGTCCTATCTGTTGAAACTTCTATCACTTCAGGACTTGCTCCTATTCCCTTGGCTTGATAAGCCTTACCGTCAAGCACAATCAGCTCTCCGTCAATAGAGTCTAAAGTACCAATCCCTAAATCGCCATGTTGAAGCAATTCTTCAATCGTCATCGTCCCCTTGTAAAGCCCCGCCATCAAAGCCCCCAAAGTATTGTAGTGAAATAATGTTACAAGCTCTGCCATTTCTCCTCCTAGACAATGTTTACTATCTTTCCTTGAAAAAACAGTGGAAAACGAACTCTTTTAAAAATTTCGGGTTCTTTCCCATTTCTTCTTTAATAAAACTCATCTGGCAGAATGGTTTCTCCCAGCGTGCTGCTGTCCTTGTAATCCACTGGCACATCAATGATAACCGGTCCATTTTCCTTTAAGGCTTTTTGGAGCAACTGTGTTAATTCTGCTGGAGATGTTGCTCGGAATCCTTTCGCACCAAAACTCTCTGCATATTTAACGAAATCAACAGCTCCGAAGTCTACTCCAGATGAACGTCCATATTTCATTTCTTCTTGGAATTCTACCATATTATAATGACCGTCATTCCAAATAAGATGAACAATTGGTAATTGTAGACGAACTGCTGTCTCTAGCTCTTGGGCCGAAAAGAGAAAACCGCCGTCGCCAGACACAGAAATGATCTTTGTGTTGGGACGAACCAAGGCTGCTGAGATTGCCCAGGGTAATGCCACTCCTAACGTTTGCATCCCATTTGAAAAAAGTAGATGCCTTGGTTCATAGCTCTTGAAATAACGTGCCATCCAGATATAATGCGTACCCACATCTACTGTAACTGTCATATCATCTGTCGTATTTTCCTGCAAGACTTCGACAATATCCAGCGGGTGTAGTCGTCCTGTTTCAGTTTGGCTGCGATCAAATTTCACATCACCGTCCATTTTATTTCGCAGCACTTGCAGATATTCCCGCGAGCCTTCTGGTAATTGATAGCCGTTAATCGCTGGCAGCAATAAATCCAAAGTATTTGCAATATCTCCAATCAGCTCACGCTCCGGTTGAAAGTAAGTATCAATCTCTGCTGGCTCTACGTCAATCACAATAACGCGGGCAGAAATTTCAGCATTCCAGTTGCGTGCTTCATACTCAATCGGATCATAGCCGATAGCGATGACTAGGTCAGATTTTTTCAGAAGCATATCACCCGGCTGATTGCGAAACAGTCCGACACGTCCAAAGAACGTAGCTTCTTCCAATTCACGAGACACAATCCCAGCCCCTTGGAATGTTTCCACAACAGGTAACTGTACTTGCTCCAATAACTGACGAATAGAAGCCGTCACTTTGGCACTTGAAGCACCATTCCCCAAGAGAAGAACCGGTAACACAGCATTTTTAATCGCTTGCGCTAGATAGTTAATGTCTGCCACAGAACTAGAACCCAACTGCGGATCCGTCAGCGGTTTAATTGCTTTCACTTGCACCTGACTATCCACCACATCCTGTGGAATGGAAATGAAACTTGCCCCCGGTATTCCTGATTTGGCATGACGATAAGCATTGGCAATAATTTCTGAAAGAGTATTGCCATCTTGCACTTCGACAGAATACTTGGTAATCGGCTTAAATAGTGCAGCATTATCCATGGACTGATGTGCACGTTTGAGAAGATCAGCTCGTTTGACCTGACCGGCTAAAGCTAGTACAGGATCCCCTTCTGCGGTCGCCGTAACCAAGCCCGTTGCCAAGTTTGAAGCGCCTGGTCCACTGGTTGCAATCACGACACCTGGCTCTCCTGTGATCCGCCCAATTCCTTGTGCCATAAAAGCAGCATTTTGTTCATGACGAGCCACGATCAGTTGTGGACCTTTGTCCTCTAAGGTATCAAACACACGGTCAATCTTTGCACCCGGAATCCCAAACACATAATCCACTTTATGATTAATTAAACTATCTACAATTAGATCAGCACCAAATTTTTCAGTCATTTTCTTCGTCCTTCCTGAATATCACGCTCATCATTATATCATAATTCCCATGCGTCTTATAGGATTGTGCTTGTTATTCTTTTTACAAACTATCGTACAATTCCTGCATCTCCATATCATCCGGAACCAAGTGAAGATAATACTCTGCTTGGTGTTTTGCTTCTTCAAAATCCCCCATTTCACGAAGTAGATAAATATACTGCTCTAAAAATTCTGGATTTTCTTTTAAATCCGAGAGCAACAGACGATAGCGCTCCAAAGCTGCTGTTGTCTGTTCCAAAGCCTGATAGGCACGCGCAATATTCCACTTAGTCAGTACATTGTCTATGTCTTGCTCCTCAAATTTCAAAACTTCATCAAAACGCTCTTGCTCTAAGTAAAGATTAGACAAACGCAATGCAATTTCTTCCAAGTCTTCCGCATTATCTTTTGCTTTCAAAAGATAATCTTCTGCCTTTTGCTCATCATGAAGTTCATAAGAAAGCTGCGAAGCTAGCAACAAAAGACGTGTATCAAATGGATTTTTCGACAAGCCTTGTTGTGTAAGGCGCAATGCTTCTTCCGTCTGATGTTCTGCATGAAGCGACAAAGCATAACCATACTCATAGCTTTCAAATTCCGGCGAAATCGTATCAATTTGCTTAAAATACAGATTGGCTTTTTGATATTCTTTCTGATCATACAAAATAGTCGCTAGTTCAAAGGCTACAGCATCATCGTATTCAATCTCTAAAGCTTTTTCTAAAAACTCAATCGCTACTTCAAATTTCCCCAAACTTGCATAGGAAACGCCAATCCGCTGATAAGTAGAAACACCCGTCTGCTCATAAATCAGGCGATTGTCTAAACTAGCATACTCTTTAATAGCCTGATTCAAGTTTCCCAATTCAAAATCTATTTCAGCCAAGCCAAAAGTCACTAACGGCTCGTCAGACAATTGCTTTGCCTCGGCTAATTTTTCTCTTGCAACGTCCGGTAACCCTTCCATTTGGTATAAATCGGCTTTGACCAAGAGTGCTGTCACATACCAGTCACTATCAGAAGTAATTTCTTCCAGATAGGCAAAGGCCTCTTCCACTTGTCCATCTTCACTAGCAATCTGTGCTAAACTAATATAGGATTCTGGATAGTGGGGAGCTAAGTTTTCATAAATTTGCTTAGCTTGAGGGAAAAAGCCGATACTTTCTAAGTAGTCGGCTAATTCAAGTAATTCTTCTTCTGTATCATTTGTTAGAGCTCTTTCAAAATATTTATTGGCATGTGCCAAATCCTGCTTTTGCAAAGAAGCAACCATTTTCTCACTGTTGTTCAATTTCTTCTCCTGTCTCATCTACGGATTCTTCTTCATACAAGCCGCTGACTTTCTTATACCATTTAAAAATAGCAGCAATCACAACTTTTGCAGACGCATAAACGGGAATTCCCAGCAAAACGCCCCAGATACCAAACATAGAACCAGCTGTCAAGAGGACAAAAAGAACATTGATCGGATGAATGTTCAATTGGCTACCGAGAATTAATGGCGACACAAACCGCCCTTCAATCGTTTGCTCTACAATAAAGACAACAATGACTTTCAAGAGCATAAGCGGTCCAGCAATTAACCCCAGAACAAGAGCCGGTAACATCGCGAGAAAACTTCCTAAGTAGGGAACCAAATTTAAAATCCCTGCCGTCACCCCAAGCGTTACGGCATAACGAAGACCGATTATCTTAAAGAAAATAATAAACATAATTGCTACGATAATCGCAACAGTCACTTGACCACGAACATAGTTAGCAAGCTGTGTATTGACGTCTGTCAAAATTTGCCCAACAGGTTCACGAAACTTAGTTGGCATGAATTTTGTCAAATAAGATTTCAAATTTTTCCCATCTCGCAATAAATAAAAGAGGATAAATGGCATGATAATGATAGCCACAATCACTTGCGAAGCTGTACTAATTAATGTACTAACCCAGTTCACCGCTTTAGATGAGAAATTACTCGCCCAAGCTGTCACTTGATCTGAAAAATTATTCACAATCTCTTCCAATTGAGGCTTAACATCATCAGAAATTCGATTTTCTAAAAAATCTTGAATAATTTTATTTGATTTTTTCAAATTAGCTGGTAAATTCTTAACAAAGCTGACTATCTGATGTTGCAAACTTGGAATTGCCACAGCCAATCCCCAAATCAAAAGCAATGAAATCAAAATAAAAACAATCGTAATCGCAACTAAACGATTGACTTTATGTTTTTCCATCCAATCCACAATCGGATTTAATAAATAATACAAAAGTCCTGCTAAAATAACTGGCAGCATAATAACCCCAATAAATTCTAAAACAGGAATGAAAATGAAACTAATTTTGCTTAATACAAAAATATTCAACCCCAACAATAAGGTCACTAAAAAAACAGTGATTGCTTTATTGTCTAAAAACCACCGAAAAAACCATGATAGGCTGAAATCCTTCTTTTTGTGTTCCATACAGACATCCTTTTCTTTATTTATCTCATTGTAGCATTTTTCACCAAAAAATTCTTGAAGAAAGGGTAGTCCTTTATGAATTTCCTTCTTACGCTCGAGTCAAACACAAAAAGCGGTCATCCATTCAATTCATGAACGGATTCCCACTTTTAACTTTCTTTATCTGAGAAAAAAATTGTAAACCGCATTCGTTTGTCATCAACAGCTTCAAAGAGATAGTGCAAATGATGATTTTCCAAAATCTGTTGCACGATAAAGAGTCCCAGACCTGTTCCACCATCTTTGCGGTTACGACTGTAATCCGGACGATAAAATGGCTGAAATATTTGCTGGATTTGCTGTTCATCCAACACATGTTCCGCATCATTTTCAATGATTAACTGATTGTCTTTAATCATTAAAAGAATCTCTCCGCCAGCTACTGTATAATGGAAAGCATTATCTAGTAAATTTTTAATAGCTTTCAGCAAATAAGTCTTGTTGCCATGCACTTGAAGCTCTTCTAACTGTACAGTAAATTGATAGCCTTTCACATCAGCTAACATCTTATAGCTGCTCAAGTTTTCCTCCAAGAGCTGATTAAGTGAAAATTCTTCCTCTTCCGCTTCTATCCGCATTTCAATTTTAGAAATTGCCAAGATAGACTGTACAAGTTTTGATTGCTCTTCCAAAATTTCACGACATTTATGTAGGTATTTATCTTTATCTTTGAAATCACCAACACCATAAATCATACCATCCACAATTCCCATCATGCTGGTAATCGGCGTTTTCAGCTCATGAGAAGTCATCCGTAGAAATTCTGCTTTCTCCCGTTCACTTTCAGCAACCTTCTCATTTTCCAATCGCAGCGCTTCAATACTTGTCAAAAGATTGTTATACAGACTGTTAATATCTTGAGCGAGTGTGGAAATTTCATCCCGCCCTTTGACAGGACAAGCCACATCTGGAGAAAGAGTTGCCATTTTTCGCGTGCTCTCTGAAATATCTGTAATGCGTTTGGTTGCAAATCGACTATAAAGAAAAGCCACTATACCACCTAACGTTAACGAAAAGAATAAGATATAAGGATAAAGACTTAACAACACGTAAGTAGCATCCGATATTGGTTGGAGCGAATATTCCCCACGTAAGGTCAATGTGGTCCCTTCTGCCGTTCTTATCTTCTTGCTCATACTTTTAGTTTGATTATTCAAACTCATGTCAGAAGGTAAAATTGTTAATTGGAATTCTCCCTTTTCATTAGCTAAATCAATATGTGGATAAATAAGTTTTCCTTTCGCATCTAATATACTAAACCAGACGCGTGTATTCTTTCGATTGTAGTCACTTAAAAGCTTTCCTATATCATCTGACGGTTTTCCTTGAACTTGCTGAGCAATCTGAAAGAACTCACTTTTAGCTTCTCGATGCTTGACTTGCTCATAATAAACAGGCATCACAAAATAGAGTGTTGTTAAAACCGTTGTCACGACAATAAAAATTATTGTTCCTGTCAAAAGAAAATGCTTTTTAGCAATTCTCACTCTTCTTCTCCTCCAAGTTGATAACCCATACCAGTAATCGTTTTAAGAGGTATTCCAGGAATTTTTTTCCGAATATTTTTTACATGGTTATCCAAAACACGACTATCCAGTTCGCTATAACCCCAAATTGTATTCATCAATTGATCCCGCGTTACCAAATGATTTTTTCTTTTAGCTAAAGCTTGGATAATTTCATATTCTTTTTTAGTAGGAGACATTTTTTCTTCTTGCCAATAAACGGTACAATCATCAATTGAAACACGCAAGTCTCCAACGACAATCTCTGATTCTGTCACAGTACTCCGGAAAATATTTTCAATGCGTTTCATCAAAATAAGTGGCGAAAATGGTTTGGTAACATAATCACTGATAAGGTGATTAAAGCTGACCAGCTGAGTATATTCATCATCTAGTGCAGTTAACATCATAACTGGTACCTGCGACGTCTTCCGGATTTCCTTCAACACATCCAGACCGCTCATAGAGGGCAACATAACGTCCAAAATGATGAGGTCAAACGATTTTTCCTCAAATTCACGTAGAGCTTCTGCCCCGTCAAAAACTGGTGTCACCTCATAATGATTTTCTTTCAAAAATTCACAAATCACTTGATTAATCGTAGTGTCATCTTCTACTACTAAAATCTTATGCATTTCTTACTCCTTAAAATATAGATATAAAATTAAATGACTGCTAATCAATGTAAAGATTACTTTTATTATACAACAAAATAGTGAACTTACAAAGATTGAACTGTGATGTAGGATAAAAACTTTCTTCCAAAAAACTAAACATTTTTCAGAAGTCAAACAGACAACCATAATTGTTAGCACAAACACCCACAAATCTATTTTTATTGTATCAAAGTTATCTGTTCCCATCCTATCTCGAATCTATTTTTTATCTATTTTTTCATTATAAAACTGACAGCAGCTTTCATTTGTGAAAACCATTTCATTTCTTTTTGTGTTATAATAAAAGTATCAAATATTTCGAGGTGAATGATGACACAAACAGTTTATTTTGGAACTTATACACGTCGTAGCTCAGAAGGAATTTACAAAGCTGATTTTGATACTAGCACAGGAGAACTGGCAAATTTAACACTTATTGTAAAAGAGCCAAATCCTACGTATTTAGCTTTTGACAAGCAGCATCACCTGTACTCTGTCGGAGCTGAATATGGGGAAGGAGGTATTGCAGCTTACAATAAAACATTCCAATTACTCAACCATGTTGTAGCTGAGGGAGCTCCTCTCTGCTATGTGAGTGTCGATGAAACAAGAAGTCTTGTCTACGGAGCAAACTATCATAAGGGGCAAGTCTTAGTTTATAGACGACAAGAAAATGGCAGCTTAAAATTAGTTGACTCTGATGTTCACATTGGGTATGGTCCGCATGAAAACCAAGCTGCTGCTCATGTGCATTTTGCAGATTTGACACCAGATAACTATCTGGTTACGTGTGATTTGGGGACTGACGAAGTCATTACATATGACATTAGTGATTATGGTCGGTTAATCCGATTAGATACCTATCACGCGACATCTGGTGCTGGTCCACGTCATATCGTATTTCATCCTCATTACAAAATCGCTTATCTTATTTGTGAATTAAACTCTACCATTGAAGTTTTAATTTATGATGGTGATGGTCAATTTGAACGCCTACAAACTATTTCAACCTTACCAGAAGACTTTTCAGAATTTAATGGAACAGCTGCTATTCGTTTATCTACAGATGGTCGGTTCCTTTACGGTTCTAATCGTGGGCATAATTCAATTGCTGTTTACAAAGTGGTAGGAGACGGAACTCTTGAACTTGTAGAAATTGTTCCAACTAACGGAAAAAATCCACGAGATTTTAATATTACACCAGATCAACAGTATATTATTGCAGTTCATCAGGACTCAGACAATGCCACTGTCCTCAAACGCGACCCAGAAACAGGAAAACTAACAGAAATCTCACATGATTTCTTTGTTCCAGAAGGTGTTTGTGTTGCTTTTACTCATTAATCTCTTCTTAAGAGACTAATCCCAATCGCCTATGGTTGGGATTTTTTGTTGTCTATATGTCATCTTCCCAGATTCTATTCATTTGCAAGTAATTGTATTAGGGAGCACGACCGTCTGCTTTAGTCGCCAATTTTATACCGAACATCACGATACTGACGAAAAGAACATAATAAAAAGAGGCAAGGAAATGAAACCTTGTCTCTTTATTGTTTTAATTTAAAATCGGATATTTTCTCGCGTTTTTTCATACGATGTAACAAAACGATTGGTTACACCAGGTTCTACTACATCCAATGCTTGCGAGATCTCCTCAAACGATGCTTGATAATCAAACTCATTTTCAAAAATCTCTAGTGCACGGTTGAAGGCAGTTTGAACTCCTTCATCAAATGAACGATAGCGATTTGAATATTGTAACAATTGCTCTGTCAAAGTAGCATTTTCAACAATCCGGTAAGTCTCATTTTCCAGTTCATTCATATCATTTGTCAAAATCTCTAACATACGATTTACTGATTCAATATTGACACGATACTGTTCCAATTCTGCTACTAAAGCTTCTGTGTTATCACTTGCAGTAAAGAAAGTGGTCAGGAAGCTCCGTGGAATACCCGGCAAATTGCGTTTTTCCATATAACGCTTAATCGTATGCAATTTGTTGATATAAATATTAACTTTTTGCCGAGCATTGGCATCATCTTTTTCAATTTTAGCCAATTTTTCACTCAACACTAACTGCTCATCTTCAATTTCTTTCACACGTTTTTGAATGGTTTCAAGATTTTCTTGAAGAACAGAATAAGCTTGTTTTCTTTCTGAAGAATCTTCAATCGCTTCTAAAACAACATCATCTAAGCTAGAAAGTTCACTTTGAAGTCGACGAACATGATTCGTATCGCTTTCTGTCAAGAGATACAATTTTGAAAGGCGGGCAATCTCTGTTAAAAGATTTTGATTGTTTTCTTTTGTATGACCTAAATAACCTGGTAAACTATTAACTAATTTGACAACTACTTTATGTGACTTGATTTCACGATTAAACATGTCATATAAAGCATCCATTTCTTCTTGGATTTGCGTATTTTCATATTGTGCATTGTCCAATTCTAAACTGGCAATGTTTTCACTGTTGCGTTTCAAACTAGTATGCAGCTGTTGGAAGCGAGATTCAATATCAGTTTCAATAAAATGATAACCGGATTCCAGTAATTTGCGATGACCAGACTCCAAATCTTCCAACTGTTCTGGTAACTTTTGATCTAATTCTGATACAAGCTCTGGGATTTTTTCAACAATATGCGTTAAAGCAAGGATGTGATCTTCTGTTTTATCCAAAATTTCCGCTGCTTCAACAGGGTCTCCTGATGAGTTTAAAGTTACAAATTGAGAGAATTCAGATTGAATTTTTTCTAATTGCTTTTCAATCTCAGGAAGCGCTGAGCCATAACTTTCTGTATCATTTGCCACAGACACTTGTAACTTTTCAAATAAATCCAAAGCATGCAAGACACGACCGCTATTTTTAGACTCTTGTTTTTCTAATTCAGCAAGTGCATTGCGAATAGCAGTAATATCTTCTTCAATCAAGTCAATTTGGCTCTCAATTTTATCAATACCATGCTTTGCTTTTAGAAACCGAAACGAATTATTGTAACCTTCTGTTTCAAAAAGGTTGTTTTCGATGTCTGCAAAAGAATTTAAAGAAAGGTCAACCCATTTTTGATTCCATTCCCGAAAAGCCACTTGACTTTGTCCAATCAAATGCATGTTTTTAACCGCTTCTACTTCATCATTTACAGGAAGATTATAAAGTTCTTCTTTGCGATCTTCTAACTTAGCAAGTAAAGCATCATTTCTTTTTCTTAATAAGACAGCAGTTATGTAAGCAACAATCAAGAGAACTGCTATCACTATGATTAGTATGATTAGTCCGTTAGACATGTAAAACTCCTTCAAAATATTACTTGAAAATAATCATGATTATTATATCATAATTTTCTTGGTAAATGTGAATTTTTTCAGATTTTTTTAAACGTCCAATGTACTATATACGGCGTTCTCTTCGATAAATTCACGACGAGGTTCTACACGGTCACCCATTAGCATATCAAAAATCTTGTCCGCTTCTGCTGCATCATCGACTGAGACACGCGCCATTAAGCGATGTTCTGGGTTCATCGTTGTTTCCCAAAGTTGGTGGTCGTCCATTTCTCCCAAGCCTTTGTAACGTTGAATACTTGGTTTAGAACGCCCTTCAGAATAACGCTCCAATGCCAACTGTAGCTCTTCTTCTTGATTGGCTCCGGGCTGGATGTATTCTTTCACTTCACTACCGACTTTCACACCATAAATAGGCGGTTGAGCAATATAGACATAACCTGCTTCCAAAACAGGCTTCATATAACGATAAATCAACGTCAAAAGAAGGGTTCGGATATGCGCACCATCAACATCGGCATCGGTCATAATGACTAATTTTTGATAACGAGCTTTGCTCACATCAAAATCCGCTCCAAAGCCTGTTCCCATTGCGGTAAAGAGACTACGAATTTCTTCATTGGCTAAAATTTTATCCATGCTAGCTTTTTCAACATTTAAAATCTTACCGCGAATTGGCAAAATAGCCTGAAACTCCCGATTTCGACCAGACTTGGCTGAACCACCAGCTGAATCTCCTTCCACGATAAACAATTCTGTTTCGTGTGGATCATTAGAGGAGCAATCTGCCAATTTACCTGGTAAGTTTGAAATTTCAAGGCCTGATTTCTTGCGGGTCACTTCACGTGCACGCTTTGCTGCAATCCGAGCCTTGGACGCCAAAATTCCCTTTTCTACTATCTTCTTAGCAACCGCAGGATTTTCCAAAAGGAAATCTGAGAAAGCTTCGCTAAAGAGACGATTAGTAATTTTAACAACTTCACTATTTCCAAGCTTCGTCTTTGTTTGTCCTTCAAACTGTGGGTTAGGATGTTTTACAGAGATAACAGCTGTTAATCCTTCACGGACATCTTCACCAGTCAGGTTGTCTTCATTTTCTTTCAGAAGCTTATTTTTCTTGGCATAGTCATTGATGACACGTGTGAGCGCTGTACGAAAACCTTGTTCATGCGTCCCACCTTCATGAGTGTGGATATTATTTGCAAAACTCATGACAGTTTCGTGATAGCCTGTTGTATACTGCATAGCTACTTCAACAGTAATATCATCCATTTCTCCGTCTGTATAAATCGGATTTTCAAAGATAACATCTTTATTTTCATTGATATACTGGACATAGCTAGCAATCCCACCCTCATAATGGTAATCTTTTGTTTGTTCCAATCCTTCCCGTTTATCGGTAATAGAAATTCGCAGGCCACGATTCAAAAATGCTAGTTCTTGCACCCGTTTATTTAATTTTTCAAAATCAAATTCAACCGTTTCTGTGAAGATTTCTGGGTCTGGTGTAAAATGAACAGTTGTTCCTGTGCGATCGGTCTCGCCAATAATCTCCAGATCCGCTACGACGTGCCCGCGACGGTATTCTTGAAAATGAATCTGACCGTTCTTGTAAACCCGAACATCAAGTTGAGTAGAAAGAGCATTAACCACGGAAGATCCGACACCATGCAATCCTCCAGATACCTTGTACCCGCCACCGCCGAATTTTCCTCCAGCATGAAGAATGGTAAAGACAGTTTCTACCGCAGGACGACCTGTTTTTTCTTGAATATCTACAGGGATTCCACGACCGTCATCAACAACGGTAATCGAATTGTCTTTCTCAATAAACACTTGAATATGTGTTGCAAAACCAGCTAATGCCTCATCAATTGAGTTATCTACAATTTCCCAAACAAGATGATGCAGTCCTTCTTTTGAAGTTGAGCCAATATACATCCCTGGACGCATTCGGACAGCTTCCAAACCTTCTAAAACCTGAATTTGACTGGCATCATAATCTTCTGCTTGCAGTTCTTTATTTTCTTCTGACATACGATTCCTTTTCTATATTTTTATAAATTTCTTGAGATTTTCCATATCATCAAAGAGATAAGTTGCAAAGCCAGCTGATTGACCCGCTTCTGTGTCAATTGAACGATCTCCGATGACTAACCCATTCTCAATCTGATACTTATCTTTTAAATAAAGCATTGACTCAGGATTTGGCTTTCTCTTAAAACTACGATTAGAAGTCACCACTTCTGTAAAGTAGCCTGAAATCCCTGTTTTATCAAGAATCTCTAAAACCTGATCATTCCGATGAGAAATCAGAAAATTACGCCCTCCTTGTGCAACGATATTCTTGAGCAAATCTGCAGCACCTTCAAATAATACTGGATGAGCTAACTCTCTTGCTTCATTCACTTTATAAGTTTGTAAAAATGCAGGAATGTTGGGCGCAAATTGAGCAACTGCATAGGGAGTGGAAATCTTCAGCGCTTTATAAACATCATCATGATTAGCTTGAATCCCAAAACCAGCTAACGTTTCTACAAATGCAGCCGTTGACGTCTCGTAATTATTGAGGAGAGTCCCTCCTAAATCCCAAATATAATCTTGATAATCCATACTTTTTATTATAACATATTTTTGTAAAAAATTGCTGTTAAAACAGATAGGAAAGCCTATTTTAGACATGAATTTTCATAAAAAAACTTACTTGGATAATTCCAAATAAGTTTTAGTATCATAGACAATCAATCACCGTAAACGTCATTGTAAAGCATCGCCGTTGCAAGCTGCTCACTGTCTCCGCCTAACTGATGAACCAACTCATAAGCAAAAGCTAGAGCAGTTGCAGGTCCTCGGCTAGTAATCACTTTCCCGTCAACAACGACGGTTTGCTTGATATAAATGCCAGAATCAATATCTGACTCGATACCATCGTAACAGGTAAACTGTTTATCCTTTAAAATACCTGCACGATTGAGTGCAATCGGTGCTGCGCAAATAGCAGCTATCCACTTGCCTTCTTTTTGCATATTTTGTAGAGCTGACATCAAACGATCATCATCTCGCAAATTTGTCGCACCAGGCATTCCTCCCGGCAGTACCACTAAGTCATAATCCTCTAACTTTCCAGCCCAAACCTTATCTGCTTGAACTGAAATACCATGAGAACCTGTTACCGCTTTTTCAAATCCAATCATGTCACATAGGATTCCTGCACGGCGAAGAACATCCACAACCGTCAATGCTTCAATTTCTTCAAATCCATTGGCTAACATAACAGCTACTTTTGTCATTTTTCTTCTCCTTTATTTTAATCGTTTTAAAACCACTTTTTTACGTCTTTGAGGATAGCGTATCTTTTTTTCATCTGTGAGATTATTCTGATAGCTCATCGAAAGCAAGAGCCCGACCCCGATTAAATTACTAATAATGGAAGAGCCACCTTGGGAGATGAATGGAAGTGGAATCCCTGTTAGAGGCAAAATCCCTGTTACTGCTCCGATATTTTCAAAAATATGAAAGAGCAGCATCATGATGAAACCGGTTGAAATATATGTGTAAAATTGATTATTTGATTTCAGCGTAATTTTTAGCATGCGATAAATCAAGAGCAGATACAAGGCAATCACAATCGTTGCACCGACAAAACCAAAATCTTCTGCAATGACAGTAAAAATCATATCACTTTCACGTACAGGCACCAATAGATTGGATACATTAAACCCTTGTCCCCAGAGACCACCACTACCAATTGCTATTTGACCTTGTGCCTGTTGATAAGTGGTTGTTTGGGCATAGTCAAATGGGTTCAGCCAAGCCAAAATACGGTTGATCTGATAAGTTGGCATCCCAATTTGGTGCAAAAAAGCTCGCCCGTCTTTTGAAATGAAGATAAGTAAAAAGCCACCGCCTACAACCAGAACGGTCAAAACAACTGGTACAATGATTTTCCAAGACACACCTGATAAGAGGACAATTCCTGAAAAGATTGCGATAAAGACTAATGCTGTCCCTAGGTCACTCTGCAATGCCAATAAAATCAGAACGGGTAAGGTATAAAGGGCTAACTCAAAAATCAGTAAGAAGTCCAATTGAACCGTTCGCTCTCTATCTTTATAACGCTGTAAAAAATTAACAACAACTCGTGATAACATCAGAATATAAGAAATTTTCATAAATTCAGACGGTTGAAACAAGGTCACACGCCCTATAGTCACCCAGTTTTTTGCTCCTGTTGAAGCGACTAATTCTGAACTATAAAAAATGAGCGGAAGCAGCATCAACGCTAAGCCAAATACATATAAGTATGGCGTTATTTGCCAAAGAAATTTTATTTTGAATAGCATGATAACCAGACTGATAACTGTCCCTAGAGCAATCCAAGCAATCTGCTGCCCTACAATTGGCCAAACGTTTTTTGGATAATCATGACTAACAGCAATATAAATGGCCATAACGCCAATGAAAAGCAAACAAAATACTGGTAATATTAAACTATAATCCACTCGCGAATCAATCGAGCGTTTTTGATAAGGCATATCTCCTCCAACATACGTAATAAATGTCAGTCACTTTTAAAGCACTTTTATGAGAAAAAGTATTGAATGATTAAGCTAGATACAGCAACCGCGAACCAAGCAAAGGCTCCTGTCAATAGTGGCGCTGCACCTGCTTTTCTAAATTGCCCAAAGGATACTCTCGCACCAATTCCAGCAAGAGCCATTGCCATGAGCCATTGTGACAAGAACTTCGTTGCAGGAACGAACGAACTTGGAAAAATCCCAACACTAGTAACAATAGACGCCATGACAAACCACAAAATAAACCAAGGAAAAATTTTCTTTAAATTAACTTTTTGATGACTGCTTTTTGAGCGTAAATATCGGACTCCTGCAAAGATAAGACAGGCTGGTACAATCATTAAAGCACGGCTAAGCTTCACAATCGTTGCTAAATCTCCTGCTGACTGACTGTAAGTATAACCCGCTGCTACAACAGATGATGTATCATTGATAGCTGTTCCTGCCCACGTTCCAAATGTTACATCATTCATGTGCATGAGATGTCCCAAAAAAGGGAAAATAAAGACCGCTAAAATGTTAAAAAAGAAAATTGTGGAAATAGATAAAGCAATCTCTTCATCTTTTGCTTCTAAAATCGGTGAAGCTGCTGCAATGGCAGAACCACCACAAATAGCCGTTCCAAATCCAATTAAAGTGGTTAGAACTTTACCCATTCCCAGCAGACGTCCTACCACATAAGCTGAAATAAAAGCAATCAGTATAGTTAAAATGCTAATTTTTAAAGAGGAGATGCCTGTAGCAGAGACACGGCCAATGGACATGCTGAACCCCAGCAAAATAATGGAATATTGCAGTAATTTCTTACCTGAATAAGCTAGACCAGCATGATAAGTCTTCTTTATATGAAAAAGATTATTAGCTAGAATTCCCAAAAGAATGGCAAAAACACTAGAGCCAATCAAGGGGAATAAATTTCCCAAGACGGTTGCTACTGCCGCTAATACAAAAGCAAAACCAATCCCTGGAAGATATTTTTGATACATATTGAACCTTCTTTCTTTGTGTTTCTATTATAACAAAATTTAAAACTAGCAGCAGAGGAAATTACCATTTTTAGCAAAAAACTCAGTTAAAAAGTGAACTGAGTTTTCTAATGGGGTAAAATTACACCGTTTCCTTCTTCTTCAAAAATTGCTCAATTTCTGTTGGAATTTTTTTCATACTTGTGACGGATATTGGAGCAATTTTTTCCAAGGCTGTTTGAATTTGGCGACCATAACGTTTGGTTAACATGCGATTGTCTAAAATAACGACTGCTGACTGCTGCTCTTGGTGTCGGATTGTACGTCCTAAAGCCTGTTTTAGGCGTAAAATCGCAACAGGCAAGCTATAATCATAAAAAGGATTCTTGCCTTCTTGCCGCAATTTGCGGTTGAGTTTTTGCGTAAAGAAATCGCTCGGATTATCAAATGGAATCCGTGTAATGACTTCAATCATTTGCTTCTGACTGGAGAAATCTGTTCCCTCCCAAAAACTGCCCGACCCCAATAAAATACTGCTTTCCCCTCTGTCAAAACGTCGTTTAATATTAGCCGCTTCACCATTCTTATACTGGGCTAAGTGTGGCAAGCGCAAACGTTCCGAAACAGCTAACAACAACGCTTTCGATGTGAATAAAACGAGAAGTGGAACTTCTTGAGTAGCTAATTTATGAACCCATTTGACAATCAATTCTGCATAAATGTCCACATCCAAGTCTACAACATTTGGAAAATTCTTATCCAACCATATTTTCTGCTGATGTTTCTGCTTTTGTGGTAACTGATAAAATGGTGCATTTTCAAAACCAAGTAAATGCGCTAAATGCACTTTTTTACTGATTTCAAGCGTGGCTGAAACGAATAAGACTTGAACCTCTTCAGGCAGCAAAGCTCGAAAATCTAGCACTTCTAGGCAAGCGGCTTCCAACATCGTCACTCGATAATCATCGAACTGCTCTTCTTTTAACCAGAACTGGTCGTATTTTGTGGCAAAAATAGTGCGTAAATCAGCAAGAGAGCTTTGATCTAACTCTGATAAATCTTGTCGAAGTTTGGAACAGGTTTCTTTCGTTAGCTCATTTTTCTTGTAACGTTGGAATTGTTCCATCGCATGAGTCAATTCAAATTGAATATCCTCTACTAACCGACGTTGCAAAATGGTATCTGTTGTTTCAAGTTCCGATTGAATTTGTTGCAAGCATTTTGTCATATTGAGGGATTTTCGAGAGAGATTTTCCAAAGCCAAAAACAACTTCTGAGCTTCATCCACAATCAAAAGCCGATTCTCCACAATGGATTTATCATCTTCTAACCGCGTCAAAAAATAAGCATGATTGGTCACTAATACACGACTGCGTTTGGACTTTTCTTGACCTTTTTGCCAAAAATCTGCACCATAAAAGAGGGATTTTTTGCTCAATTTTCCATCATGAAGCACCTGTTGAAAATAGGTCTGATAGCGATGCCGTTGACCAATTTCATCCAAATCACCAGATTTCGTTTCTGTAAGCCAAACTAAAAGCAACATCTTGCAACGATTGACCAAACGATTGTCATCTACCCGCTGCAAGCTGTCATAAAAGAAGTCAAGCTTCAAATAATTGGCAGGACTTTTCAAGCTATGAACAGAAAGATGAAAGATTTCTTCTAACTTTTGTCCTTCATTTGCCACAATCTGGTCCTGCAACACTTTCGTAGGAACTGTTACCAGAATTTGCTTGCTCGTTTGAGCCAAAGCAGGAAGCAAGTAACCATAGGTCTTGCCTAAACCTGTCTGAGCTTGTAAAAAACTTGGTTGCTGACTTTTCAAAGCCTGTTCCACATCATGTGCAAACTCATCTTGTTCTTTTCGCTCCTCTAAATCCAGCAAATTGATGTTGTGAGTGAAATTTTTAGACAATTTCCTCGCTTTTTGGATTTTTTGACTTTTTCGAAGAAAAATTCCCTGCCACTTCATCAAATCACGGCAAGTTATGTCCGACATTTGGTTAAAAGCATCTTCTATCGCTAAGCGTGATTCGTAAATCAAACTATCCGAAAATTTCAACAAATACTCTACCAATTCTTTTGGAAGTTTTTGAATTTTTTCTTGTATTTTTAAAAATAATGTAGCCGTTGCTGAGGCATCCGCAAGTGCTGTATGCGCATGTTTCAAAGGAATATCTAACTGCTCACATAATATTCCTAGATTGTATTTTTCAAACGTTGGGAAAAAGACTTGTGCAAGCTCTACCGTATCTACCCTCGGAGTCACCAATTCAAATCCTTCCCAAAAGAGAGCTTCTGCTAATAAATTAGCATCAAATTTCACATTATGCGCCACAAAAATGGCATCTTCAATCAACTCATAAATCTTACGAGCCACTTGAGAAAAGTCTGGCGCCTTTCTCAATCGCTTATCTGTCAATCCTGTCAATTGGCGAATATGAGGATCTAACTTTTCATGAGGATTCACATCGGTTTCATAAGTTTTGACAATCTGACCATTTTCAATCAGCACAATCCCGACTTGAATAATTTTTGCGTTGCTGCTGGCACTCGTTGCCTCTAAATCCACCACAGCATATTTTCTTTTTTCTTGTGTCATATTAGAAAAATTATACCATAAATCCAACTATTTCGTATCACGTTTTATGCCTTATTTTCCCTTGATAAATAGCTTGATATTTCTTTTATGTCATTTTTCATATTTTTTGCTAAACTATGAAGTGAAAGGAGTTCTCATGATAACAATTCATAAAACTTTAAACGCTCAAGCATATGAAAATACTTATTATTTAGAAAATGAGCATCACCTTATCGTAGTTGATCCAGGTAGTGACTGGGATAAAATTGCAACAAAAATCCAAGAAATCAATAAGCCAATTACAGCTATTTTGCTGACCCATACTCATTACGATCATATTATGAATGTTGATTTAGTTCGTCAACATTTTGGACATCCACCTGTCTATGTCGCTGAAAGTGAAGCAACTTGGCTTTACACTCCGGAGTATAATCTATCTGGACTAGCTCGCCACCAAGATATTGATAACATCATTCTCCAGCCTGCCGATGTCTTTTTTGACTATCATAGTCCTTACAGTCTAGATGATTTTTATTTTTACGTCGCACCAACACCAGGACATTCAATCGGTGGTGTTTCAATCATCTTTCCTAACGAGCACTTTGTTTTAACTGGCGATGCTTTATTCTGCGAATCAATTGGTCGAACGGACCTCTATACTGGAAATATAGAACAACTCATTTCTAGCATCAAAAACGAATTACTGACCTTGCCTGATTATGATGTTTATCCTGGTCATGGTCCTCAAACCACCATTGTTCATGAAAAAATGTTTAATCCATTTTTGCATTAAAAAAGCCCTAAATGAACTGCGTCTCAAAAGTTAGGTTTTTCTATCTAACTTTCGGATCAGAGTTCAATAGGGTTTTTATTATCACTTCTTTTTTTAAATTTTCAAGAATCGTCTCATTGAGAGAACCGAGCCAAATGCTCCGATGATAATTCCTACTACAAAAAGGAAGGAAATCATCAATGGAATAAAGGTTTTGGGTACAATCATTGAAAGATTTTGACTAGCAAGAGATGGATTAAATGACTTATAGGCCATTTCGTAAATAAAATAGACCAAGCCAGCTGGAACAACTGCCCCAAGCAAGCCAATCCAAGCTCCTTCTAACAAGAACGGACCTCGAATGTAACTGTTTTTTGCTCCCACCAAACGCATGATTTGAATTTCACGACTGCGCGAAATAATCGTAATCCGAATAGTATTTGAAATCAAGAAAACAGCAATAAAGACTAAGAGGAGCGCTCCTACAATTCCCCACGTACGGATAAAATTAGCTAACGCAAAAATACGTTTTGTATTGGCTCCACCGTACTCTACTTCAGAGACCCCTTCCACTTTCTTCGCATTGTTTGCTACAGAGGTAACGTATTTGGGGTCAGTTGTATCGACAATATAAGCGTCATGCAGGGGATTGGCATCTCCTTCAAAGAGTTTCCAATCTTTACCCATGACTTCTGTTAGTTTCTTTAATTGTTCTTGCTTGCTAGAAAATGTTACTGATTTCACATTTGACATTTTGTTGAGGGCATCATATACCTTATGGTAGTCCTCATTTTTGACTGTTTGACCTTCTTTTGTAATGGTCTCTTCATTGTCTGCTGTATCTGGTCGCATATAGACCATAACTCGCACATTATTTTCAATATCTGTTGCTAGCTTCGCCGTGTTTAAAATGACTGACACAAAGATTGCGACTAACCCTAGTGTAATCATCACGGAGCTGACTGCAGCAACTGTCATCCAACCATTTCGCTTCAAACTTTTGAGCGATTCAAGCAGGTGACTTAAAAATCTACTATTCATCGTATCCGTATTCTCCTTTTGCTTCATCACGCACCACACGACCATTTTCGATGGCAATAACGCGGTGACGCAAAGTATTTACAATTTGGCTATTGTGGGTCGCCATTAGAACAGTCGTCCCTTGCAGGTTAATTCGCTCCAGTAGATTCATGATTTCCCACGAATTATCTGGATCCAAATTCCCTGTCGGTTCATCGGCAATCAAAACTTTAGGATTGTTCACAATCGCACGTGCAATGGCAATCCGTTGTTGCTCACCACCTGATAACTCATTTGGAAAAGAGCGAACTTTATGTTTCAAACCAACCAAATCCAGCACTTCCATAACACGCTTTTTAATATTGCGACGACGCTCACCGATAACTTCCATGGCGTAAGCGATATTTTCATACACCGTCTTTTTGGGTAGCAATTTATAATCTTGGAAAACGACGCCAACATTACGACGCAACATTGGAATATCACGTTTTTTAATTTTAGCAAGATTAAAGCCAGCAACTTGCAGACTTCCCTTATCAACTTTCACTTCACGATACAATAATCGAATAAAAGTTGATTTCCCAGCTCCAGAAGGACCTACAATATAGGTGAATTCTCCTGGCTCTACTTCAATGGACACACCACGCAGGGCTGTTGTCCCGTTGTCATATTTTTTGACAACATCTCTCATTTCAATAATTGACATTTATTGTTAAGAGTTCCTTTCGTAAGATAGTTGAGGGAGTGGGAGAAGTGACCATGATTGCATTGCAATTATAGTTGTCTATGCCACTCTCGTAAATTTAATATTTAGTTTAACCGCCATTTCAAGTAGGCATCGATGAAGCCATCAATATCTCCGTCCATGACTTTGTCGACCTGTGCGACTTCAAAGCCTGTCCGATGATCTTTGACCATCGTGTAAGGAGTAAAGACATAAGAGCGAATTTGACTTCCCCAAGAAATTTCTTTTTTGTCTCCCTTTAAGGAATCCACTTCAGCTGCTTTCTTTTCTTGCTCCATTTGGTAGAGTTTCGCTTGAAGCAATTTCATTGCCCGATCACGGTTTCCATATTGTGTGCGGTCAACAGTGGATTGTGTCACAATTCCCGTTGGTATGTGGGTTAAACGAACACCAGTTGAAACTTTGTTGACATTTTGTCCGCCGGCACCACCGGAACGGAAAGTATCCATCTTGATGTCTTCGTCTCGCACCTCAATTTCAATCGTGTCATCCAACTCCGGCATGACTTCCACTGAAGTAAAAGAAGTGTGACGACGTTTAGCTGAGTCAAATGGCGAAATGCGTACCAATCGATGAACTCCCATTTCAGACTTCAACAAACCATAGGCATGAGGACCCTCAAAAGACAAGGTAACAGACTTAATCCCCGCTTCATCTCCCGCTTGATAGTCCAATACTTCAACCTTGAAACCATGAGCATTGCCAAAGCGTGTATACATCCGCAGCAACATATCCCCCCAGTCTTGAGCTTCTGTTCCACCAGAGCCTGGATGAATTTCAAGGATAGCATTGTTATTATCATAAGGTTCCGACAAGAGGAGTGTCATTTCATAGCTGGTCATTTTTGTTTCCAACTCTGCTAATTTTTCTTCCAACTCTTCCTGTACAGAATCATCCTCCGCTAAAAAATCAAGCAAAATCTCTGATTCGTCAAATAAATCAGCCATTTGCTGGAAGTTATCATAGGTTTGCTTAAGTTCGTTTAATTCTTGAGATGTTTTTTGCGCCGCAATATTATCATCCCAAAAATCAGGTTCTGTCATCTTATTTTCTAAGATTGCAATTTCTTCTTCCAGGCCTTCTAAGTCAAAGAGACCCCCTGAAAGAAGCTAATTTTTCACGATTTGCGTCAATTTTTTGACGAATTTCTGAAATATCCATACTTACCTCTTTTCACATATCATTTTATTATATCACAAGTCAGTATTTTTTTCTAATTTCTGACAGAGTCCAATAATAGTTATTGTATAAAATTTCTAATTCTGAATCAAGAAATTTCGTTCTTTGTTACATGATTGTTAGATAGGTTGCCGTCTGGCTAAAAATATTAAGAGGTTAGATACGTCAAAATGACATTCATGATAGTCACCTCTTTACAACCTTTCGCTCGAGAATTTCTAAAACGCCTGATTCTTGATTGCTTGGTGCTTGATACTTTGCTGTTTTCTTGACCCTTTCAGAAGCATTTGCCATCGCATAGCTGTGACCCACATAAGCTAGCATTTCTAGGTCATTTCCACCGTCCCCAAAAGCCATCATCTCCTGTGGTGCAATACCAAAATGCTGACTAAGGAATTCAAGAGCAGAGCCTTTATGAACACCTCTTTGGATGATATCAATCGAACCATGTCCGCTTGAAACTGCCTGAACGAGTTGACCAGTAGCTTGATTTAGCTTTTCAAGGAGTTGGTTTGTTTTTTCTTCTGGTACCAATAAGGCTAATTTGACAAAATCATCTTCTGGCAAATCCTGAAAATTAGAGATTCCTTTCAATGCATGGTAATAAATTGCAATTTCTTCTTTGTACTGTTTGGGTGCTGACTTGAGCAAATAAGCAGAATGAAGTCCGCAAAGAGTTGTTGCATTTTCTAAGTCTTCTGACACAAGCACATCTAAAACTTTTTCAATCTCTGTTCTAGCAATTTTTGCTTCTCGTAATAGCTTATCACCCTCAAAAATTAGTGCTCCATTTTCTGAAACAATGATCAACTCCTCCTGATATTTTGGAAAAAATGAAGCCAGTTAGGCATACTGATTGCCTGAAATGACGACTACTTTTATATCTTTTTCTTGTAATGCTCGATAAATTTTCTTAAAGCGCTTCACACCGTAGGTATTGTCTGAGCGCAGAAATGTACCGTCCATGTCAAATGCTACTAATTTTATCATTCGTAGGCCTCCTCTTGCTTCTATTTTACACCAAAAGACTTAAACCTTCCTATGATTTTTGGCGAAAAATTTATTTCTTTCATCGTCCCTCAAATATGCTACACTAGGAGCATGACAAATTTAGCATTTATGAGCGATCTTCATTTGGATTCAAACCAATTTACCGATGAAGACATCACCATTTTGATTGATTTACTAAAAAAGAAAAAAGTTGACCACATTCACTTTGCAGGGAATCTGTCTAATGATTTTGAACACATTAGTTTGCCTTTTTTACAAAAGCTCAAAAAATCCTTCTCCGTTTCTTACAATTTAGGCAATCATGACATGCTAGGAATGACTGAAGACGACATTCAACAGCACAATTTCAATGTACAATCATTTGGACAGACTCAGTTTATTAGCCTAGCAGGTTGGTATGACTATGGCTTCGTTCCCGAAAAAACACCTGAAGAACACAAACGAACCAAGCAATTTTTCTGGTTTGATAGACGATTGAACCGCAACACTGATGACCCTATACTCACTCAACAGACCCTAGAACAACTTGAGAGAATTTTGACTTCTCTGAATGATCCTATTATCCTAGCTATGCATTTTGTTCCTCACAAAGATTTTCTTTACAATCACCCTTATTTTCAGCGCTTTAATGCTTTTCTGGGCAGTCAAGCCTTTCATAATCTCTTTGTCAAATATGGTGTGAAAGATGTTGCCTTTGGTCATCTTCACCACCGCCACTCCGCTCGAATGATTGACAGTGTCTGCTATCATACAAGACCTCTTGGTTACATCCGCGAATGGCAGTTGACCCAACAATTTTTCAAAGATCATCCTCAATACAAAATCCCTCAAATGTACCGTCTCCATAAACGCTATAATGCAGTAAAAGACTTATCTCTTTTCCAATCATGTAAGAAAAAGCACCTCTGAGAAGAACTAGAAGATGCCCTTATCATTTTTGATATTTAGTACGAAAATGACTGAATAGCTTCTCTTAGCTCGTCTGAGAGAGCTTTTTCTTTGTCTAACTGAAGATAAACTTCTAACAAGCATGAACGAGCATTAGAAAATTGTAAGAAGTCTGTTGAATTTTCTAGTGGAAAGTCAAGTGAAGTTAACCAAGCTGCAACTCTGGTTTGTGAGAGTCTATCATTTAAAACAGCCTGATAGATGACTCGTGCCAAACGCCAGTCCTCATCACTGATAAAACGCCAATTCACTCTTTTAAAAATCTTTTCTAATACTTGAAGAACTTCATTTACTCGTATTATAGGAAAATCTGGGTGACAAATAATCTCAACTAAAAGATCTGCGCCATGAGCAAAGGCATGCACCCAACCATATTCTTCAGAATAGCCAGTCCTATCATTTTCATACAGCAAATAAGACATTCCTTGTTCAAATAGAGCCATTCTTTGCTGACTAGAAAGTCTTTTAAAATAAAGTGAATTTTTCTTAGCATCCGCATTTAGCAAATTAGCTAATAATAAAGCCGTAAAAGATCGAGTCAGAGTCGCTTGACCAACCTCTTCTTTTTTATACAAGAGTCCTTGTCGTTTTAGAGCCTCAATCGCTACAAAATCAAACTGTCCCTTTGTAAATAGTTGTTCTTGTATGGCTCTAGCTAGAGTAACGAAAATCAACTCATCTCGTATTTTATAATCAGGATGACCGATATAATCTAACATCCAAAGAATTTCTTCCCTTTCATAACGCACTTGATTATCAAGTAACTTCTGCTGTAAACTATCTTTTATTCTTACCATTTTATTCCTCGGCTAAGATGAAGAACTCACCATCCTGTTTAGGAAACTGTCCACAAATACTATTATTAATATCATCAGGCGCTAAATACTTTTTTGACCATTGACATATCATTTCAAAAATTGGTATCACAGACTCTGCTTTTTCTGTCAACTAATAAGTAACGCGCATAGGGATTTTATTATATTGTCGTCTTTCTACCATATTATTTTGCATCAATTCTTTCAAAGTTCTAGAGAGAACAGTATCTGTAATATCTAGCATTTCTGCTTTTAGTTCATTATAGCGCAATGAACCTTTGATAAAAAGAATACAAATAATGCGCGAATTCCATTTTCCTCAAAAGATATCTAACCCATACTCTAATGGACAGCGGAGTTTTCTTTCGATTTTTCGTTGATACATATCTGCCTCCTTACAAAATAGTTAGTTACTCACTAATTTGGTAACGTATTGCATTTAAAATAGCACTATTTTATAATAAATTCAAATAAAATGAAAGGAGACAAGGAGACTTAATACTATGTCTCAAGTTAAAGCACATTTACAAATCACTCTAGATATTTCGGATGAAAACCGTCCCGCCGCAGCGAAAGTTTATAATGACTATCGCAAACCATTTCTAGATACTATCGAAGGGGCTGTGAGCAAGAACTTACTTATTCGCACAGAAGATGTGCAAGTTTTACATGGTTTTGACTCTGTTGAGCACGCTCAAAATTATCTACAAAGCGATATGTTCAAAAATGATGTTTTTGTTGGACTTCAACCACTTTGGAAATAAGATCCAGACGTCCGTATTTATAGCTTGTAATAAGGACTTAAAATTGTCGTATTCACGGCAATTTTTTATTATACTTTGACAATTAAAAAAGCCACCCGAAGATGACTTTTCTGTCTTAAATAGCATTTTTATCCATGCCCAATTTACGTTGAACAAATTTGACAATTTCCACAATGATAATCATGGAGAAACTTCCAATGAGAACGGCTGCCCATTGTGAAAAGTCTAATTTTGTTACATGGAAAATTCCTTCTAGTGGCTCAACCAAAATGGTAGAAGCCAATAAAATGAATGAAACAAGAATAGACCAGTTGAAAGTTTTAGATTTGAACGGCCCAACTGTTAGAAGTGATTGATAAACAGATTTTACATTAAAGGCATGGAAAAGCTGGATTAGTCCAAGCGTTGCAAAGGACATGGTCAACGCATCCGCATGAATGGCTCTCATGTCACCAACATGGACAGGATTCATCAAAGCATAAGCATAAACACCGAGTACCAAAGCACCTTGCAAAAGCCCTTGATAAATAATCGAACTCATGACACCACCTGAGAAAAAGCTAGACTTACGACCACGCGGTTTATGCGTCATCACACCCGGCTCAGCTGACTCAACCCCTAGTGCAATAGCTGGGAAAGTATCTGTCACAAGGTTAATCCAGAGAAGATGAACCGGCTGCAGCACATCCCAGCCCAAAAGGGTTGCAAGGAAAATCGTCAACACTTCTGCTGTATTGGCTGAAAGCAAATATTGAATGGTCTTTTGAATGTTAGAGAAGACTTTACGTCCTTCTTCCACAGCTACGATAATCGTTGCAAAATTATCGTCAGCCAAAATCATGTCAGAAGCACCTTTCGACACTTCTGTACCTGTAATCCCCATTCCGATACCGATGTCGGCTGTCTTCAAGGCTGGTGCATCATTCACACCGTCACCTGTCATAGCAACAACCTTGCCTTGATGTTGCCATGCTTTGACAATCCGCACCTTATGCTCAGGAGATACACGCGCATAGACAGAATATTGACCAACAACTTTTTCAAACTCTTCATCTGACAATTCATTAAGCTCAGCACCAGTCATGACACGGTCTTTACTATCATCATTGATAATTCCAAGGCGTTTAGCAATAGCTTCCGCTGTGTCTTGGTGGTCACCCGTAATCATAATCGGACGGATACCCGCTTCTTTAGCCACTCGAACAGCTTCAGCAGCTTCTGGTCGTTCAGGATCAATCATTCCAATCATACCTGTGAATATTAAATCATTTTCAAGATTTTCAGACGTTAAGTTTTCTGGAATGTCATCAATAATTTTGTAGGCACCAGCTAAAACACGCAAGGCCTGATGAGCCATACCTGAGTTATTTTCCTTAATTAACTGAGTCGTTGCCTCATCAATCGGCGCAATATCGCCTGCCTTGTCACGAGCCACACAACGTTTTAAAAGTTGATCTGGCGCACCTTTTACAGCAACCAAAAATCGACCGTCTGGCAAAGGATGAATAGTTGACATGAGCTTACGTTCAGAATCAAATGGCAACTCTGCTACACGAGGATACTGTTGCAAAAAGGCCTTGACATCATACCCTTTATCTAAAGCATACTGGATAAAGGCTGTTTCCGTTGGATCTCCAATGAGTTTTCCATCTTGATCGATTTTAGTATCATTAGCAAGGACAACCGAGCGTAACAATGGCAAGTCAAGTCCGAGGTCAATAGCTTGTTTCGCTTCATGCAAACTACCATCATAAAAGACTTTTTCAACCGTCATCTTGTTCATGGTCAAGGTCCCCGTCTTATCAGAAGCAATAATTTCAGTCGAACCAAGCGTCTCAACTGCAGGAAGCTTTCTGACAATGGAATTTCTCTTCGCCAAAACTTGTGTGCCGAGTGCCAGGACAATGGTCACAATAGCAGGAAGTCCTTCTGGAATTGCTGCCACAGCAAGTGCGACTGATGTCATCAATTCGCCCAGCGGGTCTTTTCCTTGAACGAATACGCCGACCACAAAAGTGATTGCTGCAATGATTAAAATCGCATAGGTCAGCACTTTTGAAAGACCATTTAGATTTTGCTTGAGTGGGGTATCTGTTTCATCAGCATTTTGGAGCATACCAGCAATATGACCGACTTCTGTAAACATACCTGTATTGACAACGACACCCATTCCACGTCCATATGTAACGTTTGAATTTTGGAAAGCCATATTGATGCGGTCGCCAATACCTGCATCAGCAGCTACATCAACAGTCAAATGTTTTTCAACTGGAACGGATTCACCAGTCAGAGCTGCTTCTTCGATTTTTAAAGAATTTGCCTCTAAAAGACGCATGTCGGCAGGAACCACGTCCCCCGCTTCAAGCATAACGATGTCTCCAGGGACTAGTTCTTTTGAGTCTATTTCTGTCACATGTCCGTCACGCAGCACACGCGCAGCTGGACTAGACATGGATTTGAGCGCTTCAATCGCTTCTTCTGCCTTTCCTTCTTGGTAAACTCCAAAAATAGCGTTAATGATGACAACGGCTAAAATAATAATGGCATCCGCAATATCTTCACCACCTGAAGTCACAACCGAAAGAATAGCCGCAATCAGCAAAATAAGAATCATCAAATCCTTAAATTGCTCGATAAATTTCATCAGAAGAGATTTTTTCTCTCCCTCATCCAGTTCATTGCGTCCGTATTCATTTAAACGCTTAGCGGCTTCATTGCTTGATAAACCTTGCTCAGAAGTTTCTAAATTTTTTAAAACTTCCTCCGAACCTTGCGTATAAAACGCTTGGCGTTTTTGTTCTTTTGACAAAATATTTCCTCCTTTGATCCCTTTTTGACAAACAAAAAGAGACCTGTTTATTGCAACAAGTCTCGCTGTTTCATACAAGGCCGGAAATTGCTTTCGTATTGACGACCTTGTAACGGATATCCCGCTAGCTACTCCCTTGAGTGTTTTTATTATACCAAATTCTTCAATTTTTTCAAGCAAAAAAAAGTTCAATTTTTATCTATTTTTTTACCAAACAAATAATAAGACGAGATGAATAAAATAATGGCTATGATGATTGTCCCTGCTAGGTCAAAGAGCCTATCGCCTCTCGTTAGAAAAAACCAAATAAATCTACTGAGAATGAAAATAGCCGTCATCACTCAACTAGGAAGGTTTCTTTTCATATCTTTCTATCTCCACGAAATTTCCATTTGATAATCCGCAAAAGTTCGCTCGCCGTCAGGCGTTCTCAATTGATAATGAAGCTCAAGTGTCTGCTTTTTCAAATCAACTTGGTAATGGCTTGTTTTCGTGATAAATTGCTGTATGCCGACCGGTGTGGGAATTCCAATCAAGGCTTCTCCTCCTTTGATAAACCGCATCAAAGATTTATGAGTAGAGAAGCGTGTCATGACTAGTTCTTCATCATGAAACTTCAGCACAACCTTCTCTCCTTCTTCATTTTTAAACAATAAATAATGATAAGCGCCCTTTTGAGTCCAATCTACATCGTAACTTTGGTCAATTTGTTCCACTTGCTCATCCATTTGAATTCGATTTTGGATTCTAATTTTCACTCTTCAAATTTCCTCGTCTTCCTATTTCTTTTTTCATTTTAGCAGAAAATCAAAAATATTTCTCCCATTTTTTCTTATACTTTTATTTTACCATAGCTCTGAATGGGAGAATTTTTGAATTAAAACAGCAAGTTTGAATCGCTATTTTAAGAGTTTATAGACTACTTTGTTATTTGGACTGCTAGACGAGATGTGGTATAATAGAGCCATGATTGAAAAAGTATTTCGTGATCCCGTCCACAATTACATTCATGTGGATCACCAAGTCATCTATGATTTAATAAACACCAAAGAATTTCAACGACTGCGCCGCATTAAACAGTTAGGAACTTCCGGCTATACTTTTCACGGAGGCGAGCACAGCCGTTTTTCGCATTGCCTCGGAGCATATGAAATTTCAAGACGAATCACAAAGATATTTGACGAAAAATATCCAGAGGTTTGGGATCGTCATGAAAGCTTACTTGTCATGGCAACTGCACTCTTGCACGATGTAGGTCACGGTGCTTATTCACATACTTTCGAGCGTCTCTTTGATACTGACCACGAGGAAATTACACGCCATATTATCACAAACCCTGAAACAGAGATTAACCAAGTTCTCATTCAAGTTTCGCCTGATTTTCCGGAAAAAGTAGCCAGCGTTATCAATCACACCTATCCAAACAAACAGGTGGTGCAGCTCATTTCCAGTCAGATTGATGTCGATCGCATGGACTATCTCTTGCGAGACTCCTACTACACAGGCGCTTCTTATGGGCAATTTGATTTAACACGGATTTTGCGCGTTATTTGTCCTGTTGAAAATGGCATCGCTTTCAAACGCAATGGTATGCATGCCGTGGAAGACTATGTCGTCAGTCGCTACCAGATGTATATGCAGGTTTATTTTCACCCTGCTAGTCGGGCAATGGAAGTGCTCTTGCAAAACTTGCTCAAGCGAGCGAAATTTCTCTACGCAAAACAGAAAGACTATTTTGCACTCTCTTCTCCCAACCTCATTCCTTTCTTTGAAAAGCGAGTGACCTTGAAAGATTATCTAGCACTGGATGACGGCGTGATGAATACTTATTTCCAGGTCTGGATGACAAGCCCTGATACGATTTTATCTGACTTGGCACAGCGTTTCATCAACCGCAAAGTCTTTAAATCCATTATTTTTTCAAAGGAAAATGAAAAAAATCTGAATGTTATGCGGGATTTGGTTGCAGAAGTTGGCTTTGACCCTGACTACTACACCGCTATTCACCGCAATTTTGATCTGCCTTATGATTTTTATCGTCCAGATGTCGAAAAACCACGCACTCAGATTGAAATTATCCAAAAGGATGGTAGCCTCGCTGAGTTATCCACTTTATCCCCTATCGTCGAAACATTAGCAGGCACAAGGCATGGCGACAACCGTTTCTATTTTCCAAAAGAAATGCTAAAAGAAGCTGGACTTTTTAGTGAAAATAGTAAGACTTTCTTGTCGTATATCAAAAACGATCAATTTATATATGGAGAATCACACGAACATGAGCATTAAACTAATTGCCGTTGACATTGACGGAACTTTATTAAACAACAAAAGAGAAGTCACACCAGAAGTTTTTTCTGCTGTACAAGATGCCAAAGCTGCTGGAGTAAAGATTGTCATTGCAACCGGACGTCCCATTCCAGGAGTGAGAAATTTGCTCGAAGAATTACATCTAAATGAGCCAGGTAATTATGTCATTACCTTCAATGGCGGGCTGGTTCAAGATACAGTCACTGGGGAAGAATACATCAAAGAACCTTTGTCCTATGAAGATTATCTGGATATCGAATGCCTCAGTCGCAAGCTAGGGGTTCACATGCACGCTATCACTAAGGACGGTATTTATACTGCTAACCGTAACATTGGAAAATACACCGTTTATGAAGCTGGGCTGGTCAATATGCCAGTCTACTACCGCACTCCAGAAGAAATGGTAGATAAAGAAATTGTCAAAATCATGTATATTGACGAACCAGAAATTTTGGATCAAGCAATCGCCAAACTTCCAAAAGAATTGTACGACAAGTACACACTCGTGAAATCTGCACCTTTTTACTTAGAAATTGTCAAAAAAAATGTCAACAAAGGAGCTGCAGTCGTGCATCTGGCAGAAAAATTAGGATTGACAAAAGAAGAAACTATGGCGATTGGTGACGAAGAAAATGATCGTTCTATGCTAGAAGTCGTGGGAAATCCTGTTGTAATGGAAAATGGAACCGATGAACTGAAAAAAATCGCCAAATACATTACCAAATCAAACGATGAATCCGGCGTTGCATACGCTATTAGAGAGTGGGTTTTAAACTAATGTACACTTATAAAATCGGAATTTCTGCTCAAGAACACGATGATTTTGTTAAGGCAAGTTCTCAAACCAACTTGCTTCAAAGCGCTTCTTGGGCAAAGGTCAAAGATAATTGGGACAATGAACGAATTGGTTTTTACAAGAATGACCAATTAGTGGCTTCTGCTAGCATTCTCATCAAGCCTTTGCCACTCGGCATGACTATGCTTTATATTCCTCGCGGTCCTATTATGGATTATCAGAATCAAGAATTACTGCAATTTGTCCTGACTTCCTTGAAAAAATTTGCTAAAACTAAAAAAGCTCTTTTTATCAAGTTTGATCCGAGTCTTTTCATCGTGCAGGCTCAAATTGGAGAAGACAGAAAAGAACAGCAAGAAACACTTGACGTGATTCAAAATCTCCAGAAAGCTGGAGCGATTTGGGTGGGACGGACAGAATCACTTGACGAAACGATTCAACCGCGTTTTCAAGCAAATATTTACAAGGACAATTTCAGCGAAGAACTTTTATCGAAGAGCACACGTCAAGCCATTCGCACCGCACGCAACAAAGGTATTCAAGTCCAATTTGGTGGCAAAGAGCTTTTGGATGATTTCTCTGCTTTGATGAAAAAAACAGAGAATCGGAAAAGCATTCATCTACGCGGGCAGGATTACTATCAAAAACTGCTGGATACTTATCCTGAGCATTCCTATATCACACTTGCAAGCATTGACTTAAACGAGCGTCTAGAAAGTCTCCAAGCTCAAAAAGTTAAGGCTGAAAAAGAAGCCAGCAAGTTCACTGAAAAAACTAAGCCCGGTAAAATTGAAAATAACAAGCAAGAACAAAAACGACTGCAAGAAGAAATGAATTTCTTGTCAGAAAAAATAGCACAGGGAACAACCAATGTTCCTCTCTCTGGAACATTGGTTCTAGAATATGGAGCTACCTCTGAAAATATCTATGCTGGAATGGATGAAGAGTACCGCCGCTACCAGCCAGCTCTCCTCACTTGGTATGAAACAGCAAAACACGCCTTCGACCGTGGAGCGGACTGGCAAAACATGGGCGGTGTTGAAAATGATTTAGACGGCGGACTTTATCACTTTAAGTCCAAGTTCAATCCAACTATTGAAGAGTTTGTCGGAGAGTTTAACTTGCCAACCAATCCACTCTATCATCTCTCTAACCTTGCTTATACTTTGAGAAAGAAATTCCGCAGCAAACACTAAGAAAGGAATCGTATGACATTCAGACAACTTAGTCAGGAAGAATTTGTAAACCATAGCGCGTCTTGCGATCAACGTTCTTTTATGCAAACAGTAGAAATGGAAAAGCTCTTAGCGAAACGCGATTTTACTTGCCAATATGTCGGTCACACAAATGAACACGGTGAATTAACCATTTCAGCCGTGCTCTACAGTATGCCCATGACAGGCGGACTTCACATGGAAATCAATTGCGGTCCTGTTTCAACAAATCCTCACGACCTGCAAGCTTTTTACCGTGAACTCAAGACCTACGCCAAAGAAAATGGTGCTTTAGAGCTAATTGTCAAACCTTATGAAACTTATCAAACATTTGACAGCAATGGACAGCCTACTTCGCCAGAAAAAACAGAATTGATAAAAGAGTTGACAGACTTAGGTTATGAATTTGATGGCTTGCAGACTGGCTATCCCGGCGGGGAACCTGACTGGCACTATGTCAAAGATCTGGCAGGTCTTACCGAAAAAGACCTCATCAAATCCTTCAGCAAAAATGGCAAATCAACCGTCAAAAAGGCCAATACTTTCGGAATTCAATTAAAAAAGCTGAAGCGAGATGAATTAAATATTTTCAAAGAAATCACTTCTGCCACTTCCGAGCGACGTGAATATAGTGACAAACCTTTGGATTACTACCAAGATTTCTACGATGCTTTTGGCAATCAAGCAGACTTTATGATTGCAACGCTTAATTTTCAAGATTATCTGCAACATCTGCAACATGATCAAGAAAAACTAAAACAAAAAATTCAAAAATTAAAAGCAGATTTAGAAAAAAATCCTCAGTCAGAGAAAAAACACAATCAACTGCGTGAATTCTCCAGCCAATTTGAAAGCTTTGAAACACGTAAAGCCGAAGCGCAAGAATTGATAGATAAATATGGAACAGAAGACCAAGTTCTTGCAGGCAGCCTCTTTATCTATACACCACAGGAAGCGACTTACCTCTTTAGTGGTTCCTATCCTGAATTTAACAAATTCTACGCCCCAGCACTTCTCCAAGAATATGTCATGAAAGAAGCTCTCAAGCGAAACATTCCTTTTTACAATTTTCTTGGTATTACAGGAATTTTCGATGGGTCTGACGGCGTTCTCCGTTTCAAACAAAATTTCAATGGCTACATTGTTCGCAAAATGGGTACCTTCCGCTATTATCCACAACCACTTAAATTTAAAATTCTCAGTTTGATTAAAAAATTGCTACGGCGCGCTTAAAAACTCTCAAACAGCTTTTTGAGAGTTTTTAAAGTATTCATATGTTCTATAAAGATTTATCAGATATGCTTAAACGATTTATTTCAAAAAAACTACTGACGATTTACTTTCTGTTTATCGTGCTGACATGGATTGAGTCAGTTTTAAACCCAACGCTCGTTCGGATGATTATTGATAGTTTTCAATCGAAAAATTTAAAAATTCTCTGGCAAATATTGATATTGGGAATTCTTGGAAATATGCTGATTGTCTTAGGTTTGGCAGGCAAACGCTATTTCTATGCAAAAATCATTGCAGACTTCAATACGAATATAAAAGGAAAGATGTTTGCTACTTTTTTGTATAAAAGTCAACTGTCAAATGAAGATATTCTTTCTGACTTGGAAAATGATGTAAAGCAAATTAATAGCTTTTACCATTCCTCGTTGAATTCCCCTAGAAATAAAATTATTGTGGACAACATCGTTTGAAAATTTTAAAATTCGCCCCGTTGTAAAATAAAGTGTAATAAAAAGGTCAGCATAACTATCCTGACCTTTTTAAACTTCCACTATTATCCATCTAAAAACTTCCGCCACTACCCCCGTGACTTCTGTCTGAGGAAGATGTATGTGTACTACTACCCCCAGAATCACTGGAGCTGCTAGGCTCCGGTTTTGCTTTCTTATCTACATTTGAGTAGAGGAAGAATTCTTGAGCATTGGTAATCTGGAGACTATTTTTCTTGATATAATCAGCGGCTCCGGTTTTATAATAAACAGATTTGAGCTGACCTTTCATTCCTGTTACGATGAGAAAGGCGAGACCAAAGCCAATAGCCAATGCTCCAGGAATCCAGTACCAACTTAAAGGCTCCTTAGGGAGATTTTTTACATCATAAGGCTGTCCCTTTCGTGCTTGAGTGAGGAAATCATCACACTGCTCAGCGTAGGTTGTAAAAGCAGCATTGTAGTCACCATCTTTTAAATCAGGTAAGAACTGCTTTGACAGGTAGTTTAAGCCAGCATCTGTAAAAGCAGTAATGCCGTAGCCTGTCGTTGAAATATGCCACTTCCGATCTGCCATGCTGACTACGAAAAGCACCCCATCGTGATTTTTTCCTTGACCGTAGCCATTGTAGTCGAAGTAGTCATCTGCGAAGTCTTGGGCGCTCTTTCCTTCCAGACTCTTGACGGTCACAACAACGACATCGCATTTTTGGCGCTGACTAATGTCTTTGAGCTTTGCTAACAGGGCTTTTTCTTGCTTTGGCTTCAGCAAATCAGCATCATCTACAAGTAATTTATTAGCTGATGTATCTAGCAATTTGACTACCTTATTAAGATAATATCGAACACCACTATAGTTGTTTTTCCCACTATCAAAAGCTTGCCAAAGTATGTCATCACTCTTTGCGCCTAGCTTTTCTTTAGCGTTTCCAGCATAATATAGGATCCATTCATTTTTTTCTTTATCAACAGCAAGGAGAATACCTTCAGCTGTGCCTGCAGATTCTTGATAAACCTTTTCAGCATAGGCCAAAATACCACCTTCACCTACTGATTTTGCTGCCAAAAAGTAAACTTTAAAATGATATTGTTCTTCAATAACTTTAGCCGCTTTGTTAATCTCTGTTATTTCCTTGCTTGAAAAGGCTGAGACTTCATCACGAATATAGCTAGTTTCTTCTGCACAGACAGTCCCAATCATGAGAAAGGAGAGAAGAAGAGTTGTCAGTAAAATTATGAATTTCTTCAACATAATCTTATCCTCCCTTCTTACAGTAAGTGAATCATCCATACAGCCGCATAACTAACTAAACTTGCCGCCACGCCCAGTCCGATTAGCCAACGTCTATAAGCTTGCTTGTCTAAGGGCAAATCTCCGACAAATTTACCAGTCTGACCATTCATCGCAAAGACAAATTTTTTGCCCTTCCAAGTCGTATTTAAGAGCCAAACTGGATAGAGAACATACTTAGTTGAACCATTTATCAAGCGAATATTCGAAGATTCTGGGGTAACGGTAGAAAACCCCGTAACTGTGTCTTCAAAGGCTTCCTCCGTGCTTTGCTTGACACGGTTGTTAGCATGAGTAATGCTCTCCTCGGCTCCGACATCATATTTATCTGCTAGGTATCCTGCTAGGTAAGCTGTCTGAAAATCAACAGCTTCTGAAAAATCAAAGGGTTCAATGGATTCCATTAGTTGATCATCCAATTTACTTGAACCGTCTACTGGGATATGTTCAAACGCTAACTGACCGGAACGAATAACTGAAAAATAGCTTGTTTCGGTATAGTCATACTCACTATCACTCCATGTTCTAATCCTGCTTGCTTTATAATGAACATCCGCATCTGCTTCTGTGTCAAAAAGCCAGAATGGAACATAAACCCCCTTTACTTCATCAATATGATTTTGGTCTTTAAAAACTTTTGGCAAGAGACGTTTCCCCATGAGATGCTTATTCAGACTCGCCTTTGCTGCCTTTTTATCTAATTTGAATGGAATCACATAATCTGGCTTTAAATCACCAGCAAAACGTCCCATCATAACGACAGGATTATCGCAGAATGGACAGGAAGTGGCTGCTGTTGACTCGTCAGCAACAATTTCACCACCACAAGATTTACAGACATAAACTGACAGTTGATCAATCTCGCCTGTATCCCATTCACCACCAGCTTGCGTACTCCAAGTCATATTTTCATCGGTCTGGGTTTTTAATTGTTCATCCAATTCCTTCAAACTTGACATATCCAATTCAGAATCACAATAAGGACACTTCATTTTCTGAATTGAACTATTAAATTCAAGAGCACCACCACAATTTGGACATTTATATTCTTGTAAATCAGCCATGATGACCTCCTTTCTACTGTCATCGAGCTATGAGATAGTTAGAAAAGTTTTAAACAAGGTCATTTTCATCGAAAACATTGCCACATTCAGGGCAGAATTTAGGTGGATTATAAGCATCTTCTGGTTGCCAGCCACAATTGCTGCAACGGTATTGACGGCGGGTTTCTGGTTTCGGTTGACCACAGTTTGAACAGAATTTACCATTATTGACAGTCCCACAAGTACAAGTCCAGCTATCACTCACAGGTTTTGGTGAACCGCATTCAGGACAGAATTTACCTGAAGCTTCATGTCCATTTGGACAAGTCCATTTATCCGTAGTAGTTTGGGTTTGAGAGGCTGCACTCGCTGTTTGCGTTTGCTGACTAGCGGCCTGCTCTTGTCCCATCGCAAAAAGATTTTGAGCATTCATACCGCCTGCGCCCGCTGCCATTCCTACTCCCATAAAGCCAGTCATTGCACCACCTGGATTTTCAGCCGCTGCTTTCATAGCATCTGCTTGCGCACCGACTAAGGTAGCCGCTGCCATGGTTGGATCCTTCATAATAGCCACACGTTGAGCCTGCTTAATCATTTCAGCATCTTCGTCTGGAAGAGTTACTGAACCAAGAGCTACACTAATGACTTTCAAGCCACGCAGTTCTCCCCATTTGCTAGAGAGCGCTTCATTCATGGCATTTTCGAGTTCTGTATTATGGCTAACAATTTGATTTGGTCGCAATTCTAAATCAGACAATGCAGCGAATGCTGGTTGAAGAGCACTGATAAATTCTGTTTTCAGTTGTGATTCTAACTCTTCACGCAAATATTCTTTTTCCACATTGCCACAGACATTGGTATAGAAAAGAAGTGGGTCTGCAATCTTATAAGAATAAACACCAGAGCAACGGACAGAAACATCTACATCTAAGCCGATTTTTGAATCCACCACACGAAATGGAATTGGGTTTGGTGTGCCAAACTTATTATCAATCAGCTCTTTTGTATTGAAATAGTAAACACGTTGATCTTTGCCTGTATCACCACCATAAGTGAAACGTTTTCCAATTTGTTTAAAAGTTTCCTTAATGGAATTGCCTAAATTACCTGTAAAAATACTAGGCTCGCTAGACGTGTCATAAGTGAATTGACCAGGCTCGGCACAGACTTCAACAATTTTTCCCTGCTCGACAATCATCATACACTGACCGTCTGCAACAGCAATTCCAGAACCATTCGAAATAATGTTGTCGCTGCCCTTCGTATTAGATGAACGTCCAGATACTTGCTTTTGTCCTTTGACCACCATGACAGACTTGTCCATGGCATCACAGTAAAAGAATTCTTTCCATTGATCAGCCAATACGCCGCCTACGGCACCAATTCCTGCTTTAATGAGTCCCATAAGAATCTCCTTTCTCTCTTTAAAAAACATGTTTCCTCTACCTTAAACTGTACTACTAAACGACATCATCTCCTTTGTCATAAATTTGTGAATTTTTACAAAAAATCATACGCTAACTAGCAATATCTGTCTTTTTATCGCAACACGATTAGCTGTATGAAAGCGCTTTATCTTCAAAACCATTTTACCATATTTTTATAAAATTGTAACTATCAAAAATATAAGTGAATCGTAAGGAAATTGGAATAACTATCTTTTTCAGTCAAAAAATCTTTATAAAACACCACAACCTAATCGTACAAATAAAAAAACGAATAATTCCGATGTTCTGACTAACAGAATATCGAAACTGTTCGTTTTTTGTATGATTTTTATGCAACTCTCTTAGAATTCATTTTTTGAAATCCTTGTAGAGCAGATACTGAGCTGCTATCTCGCTTAAAGTAATATGACATTATAATTTTTCAGGAACAGCTGCAAGTAATTCTTGAATAGCAGCTTGATTGCTTCCTCCAGCCATAGCCATATCTGGTTTACCACCACCACGACCATTTACGATTGGAGCAAGTTCCTTGATTAAATTGCCAGCGTGAATATCTTTTGTTTTGCTAGCTACAAGGACATTCACTTTCTCACCAATAGCTGCCACAAGGACAAGGACATCTGAATAGTCTTTTTGTTTCCAAGTGTCTGCAAATGTACGTAGAGCACCTGCGTCAGATACAGAAACTTGGCTGGCAATAAAGCTGTGTCCATTAGCTTTCTGAACATTCTTGAAGACTTCACCTGAAGCAGCGGCTGCTGCTTTTTCTTTCAGTTCAGCATTTTCTTTTTGCAATTGACGAAGTTGTTCTTGCAAAGCCTCAACTTTACGCGAAACTTCTTTCATTTGCGGAACTTTCAAAGTTGTTGCGATATCTTTCAAAGCATCTTCTTCCTCACGGTAAGCTTCAAATGCTTCTTTGCTTGTCACAGCGAGGATACGACGAGTTCCTGAGCCAATTCCTTCTTCCTTGACAATCTTGAAAAGACCAATTTCAGAAGTATTCTTCATGTGAGTACCACCACACAGCTCAATAGAATAATCTCCAATTGTCACCACACGAACTTCTTTGCCATATTTTTCACCGAAGAGAGCCATTGCTCCCATTTCTTTAGCCGTATCAATGTCTGTTTCAATCGTTTTGATGTCAATGGCTCCCCAGATTTTTTCATTGACTTCTTGCTCAATGCGACGTAGTTCTTCTGCTGTAACTGCTTGGAAATGAGTGAAGTCAAAGCGAAGAAATTCTACTTCATTAAGAGAGCCTGCTTGCGTTGCGTGTTTACCTAAAACATTGTGAAGAGCCGCATGAAGTAAGTGTGTCGCTGTGTGATTTTTCATAACACGGTGACGACGATTGTGGTCAATTTCAAGCTTATATTCTTGGTTTAGCGTGAGTGGTGCTACCACTTCTACCGTATGGAGCGGTTGTCCATTTGGGGCTTTTTGAACATCTACAACTTGGGCAATGAGTTGACCTTCAGAGTCAAAAATGTGTCCATGGTCTGCCACTTGTCCCCCCATTTCAGCATAAAATGGTGTCTCTGAAAAAACAAGGTAAGCCTTCCCAGTTGAAACTTCTTCAACTTCTTCGTCAGCTGCCACAATCGCAACCAACTTCGCAGATAAAGCCTCTTTTTCATAGTTAAAGTGGCTTTCAGCTGTAATGTTTTGCAAGGTTTCATTTTGCATGCCCATAGATCCACCTTTAACAACACTAGCCCGTGCGCGTTCTTGCTGTTCTTTCATAGCAACTTCAAAGCCTTCGCGGTCTACTGTCATACCAGCTTCTTCGGCAATTTCTTCAGTCAACTCTACTGGGAAACCATAAGTATCATACAGTTTAAAGACATCCGTTCCTGAAATAACAGACTGTCCTTTTGCCTTTAACTCTTCTACAATGCTTTGTGCAAAGTGTTGACCTGAATGAAGCGTGCGAGCAAAGGATTCTTCTTCACTTTTGATGATTTTTTCGATAAAATCTTGCTTTTCAAGCACTTCTGGATAATAGCTTTCCATAATCTTTCCAACAGTTGGAACGAGTTTATAAAGGAAAGGCTCATTGATCCCTAATTTTTGACCATGCATAGAAGCACGACGGAGCAAGCGACGCAAAACATAACCACGTCCTTCATTTCCTGGAAGCGCACCATCGCCAATAGCAAATGACAGAGAGCGGATATGGTCTGCAATGACCTTGAAGCTCATATTGTCACCGTCTGGATTGTAAGTCTTACCGGATAACTTCTCTACTTCACGAATAATCGGCATAAAGAGGTCTGTTTCAAAATTAGTTTTTGCCCCTTGAATAACAGCTACAAGACGCTCTAGACCTGCACCCGTATCAATATTTTTGTGAGGCAGCTCCTTGTATTCACTTCTTGGAACAGCTGGATCAGCATTGAATTGGGACAAAACAATATTCCAAATTTCAATATAACGATCATTTTCAATATCTTCTGCAAGCAAACGAATTCCTTGATGTTCAGGGTCAAATGCTTCCCCACGGTCAAAGAAGATTTCTGTATCTGGTCCAGAAGGTCCTGCACCAATTTCCCAGAAATTGTCTTCAATTGGAATCAAATGACTTGGATCGACACCAACTGAAATCCAACGATTATAAGAATCATGATCATCTGGATAGTAAGTCATGTAGAGCTTGTCTTTTGGAAAATCAAACCACTCAGGACTAGTCAGGAGCTCAAAAGCCCATTCAATCGCTTCATCACGGAAATAATCACCAATAGAAAAATTCCCCAGCATTTCAAACATAGTATGATGACGTGCTGTTTTTCCGACATTTTCAATGTCATTCGTCCGAATCGCTTTCTGCGCATTGGTAATCCGTGGATTTTCTGGAATAATGGTCCCGTCGAAATATTTCTTTAATGTTGCTACGCCAGAGTTAATCCAGAGTAGGGTCGGGTCATTGACTGGTACTAGACTAACAGACGGTTCGACAGCATGACCTTTTGAAGCCCAAAAATCTAGCCACATTTGGCGTACTTGAGCACTTGATAATTGTTTCATTTTCTTCTCCTTAAAACATTTCTCTAACTGATTTTTCTATTGCCCATGTGAGTTTTAAGAACTACTTTCAAGAGCTTCTACATAGTCAATAGCCACACACAATGAAATCACTAAATCCGCATAGGCATCTTCATAAACTACAACTTGATAAGTGGACATCAGGTGCAAGAGTTCTTTTGAAATCTCTGCAATCACTTGTCCCTGCGCATCCAGCAGACGAAATTCTAAATCCCAGATATTCCCCTCGATGCGCAGACCTAAGTTGTCAAATTCATATTTATCTCGTAAAAAACTGAATTTTTTACGGATATAAAAACTCAAACCATTGCGCAATTGAATTTCAAATTGAGGTAAGACTGTTAGCACAGTCTTTTGAATTTGGCTGACCACTTCACCCTTGTCATCATAAATCGTAAAAGTTTTGGGGATTTTTAAAAAGCTCCCCTCCACTTGATAATCAATATTCCCACGATCATCTTTGATGTCAAATTTCTCACCACCAAAGCGAAATTTTTGTTTTACAAGATAGGTCTTCATAACGGTTCCTCGCAAAAAGACAAGTCCACTAGACGAAGGGCGAAAAACCGCGGTACCACCTTCATTCAATGAACTTGTCATTCTCATTATGTATGCAATTTTTTCTTTGAGTAGCATGATTTTCGTTCTTACATGGCTTGCAGCACCGCCAATTCTCTGGGCTAAGAGGTCAAAAATCAATTCTCAATAGTCCTATTATACTCACTTATGAGCTTTTCGTCAACTTATTTTGATGAAGATGACGAGCTAGATGTTGATTTGCTATCTGACTTGACATATTGTGAGAATAGACTTTGGAAAGCTTGATCTTTCACTTTAATATTGGCTGCTTGTAATTCTTTGGCAACAATTTTTTGGATAAAGGTTCGATCATTTTGCTTTTGTGTCAAGATAACATTTTTCAGTTGTTTCTTGTAGTCTTTCCAATTCGCTGATTTTTCAGACTTACTATTTAGTTTCACAATATAATAACTTGAAGAATAAGTTGATGATTTAACGGTGATAACATCCGAAATACCGTTTGCTTCAAGGGCAAAAGCCGCTTTTTTAACAGCATCTGGGATATCTGTCGAAGCTGAGTCAAACTTCACTTCGCCACCCTTATCTTTGGTCTTGGTATCCGTAGAATTTTCCTTAGCAATTTGTCCGAAATCAGCACCTTCAGCTTTGGCTTTCTCCAGCACTTCCTTTGCCTTGTCTTGACTGTCAACTTTGATGATTTGAGCAGTCACTTCTGGTGTATAAGATTCGTATGCTTTTTTATAGTTTGCATCTGTCAATTCTTTTTCAGCCGCTTTTTTGACAGCATATTCGACCAATTTATTGGTTCTGATTTGTTCACGATAAGTATCTTCCGTCAATCCTGCTCTTGCCAATACTTGTTGGAAAGCAGTTCCGTAAGTGCTCTTACTCTTATTGAACGTTTCATTGACTTCTTTTTCTGTAACATGTTTACCATAGCTCTTTTCAAAAACTTCTTGAATGGTCATATTGAGAAGTACTTGTTGAGCAGCTGCATTATTTTTTACTTTGTCATAGAAATCATTGACAGTAATTGTATTTCCTTTCATCGTGATAATATCTTTACCACCAGCTTGCGAGCACGCCGCTAATGTTACAACTGACAAAAGCGTAATGGCTCCTGCTAGAATTTTTTTCTTCATTATGAAAACTCCTTTTTTTAATTCACTTTCTTATTGTACCATAAAATAGATTTAATATCTTAAATTTTCCTAAAAACTTTGAAAGTTTAGGAAAATATTAAGAATCTCATTCTTTTCTAATCATCAGAATACCGTCACCAAGAGGCAACAAAGTTGCAGTCAAGTCAGGTTGATCTAGTGTTTTATCAAATAATTGGTGCAACCCTCGATAAATCGTTCGTTGACCTCGACGCACTTCCTTAATGTCTTTCACTATATCACCACCCTGAAAAACATCATCTATGATGATAATTCCTCCTGAAGCAAGGCGCTTCAGAACTTCCGGCAGAAAGACAACGTATTTGGACTTAGCAGAGTCCATAAAGACAAAGTCATAGCAATCTTTCAAACTAGGAAGAATATCCATTGCGTCACCTTCCAGCAATGTAATTTGCTTGCGCTTATCAAACTTAGCAAAGTTCGCTTTAGCAAAAGCCATCATTTCTGGATTGCGATCAATCGTTGTAATTTGAGCCTGCGGTGCATGTTCTGCCATTAAAAGAGCTGAAAAGCCAATGGCTGTTCCAATTTCCAAAATCTTTTCTGGCTGTAAAGTTTCTAATAGAAAACGAAAATAGGCAACTGTTTCATGAGGAATAATGGGAATATTTTCTGCATGAGCAAAAGTTTCGAGCTCTTTTAAAGAGCCCGAAACTTGTTTTTGCCGTGTCCGCATAAAATCGAGGATTTCTTTTTTGACAACGGGACGACGCATATTGTGATTAGCATTTTTACTATAGGATTCGACCATTTTATGCCAATCCTAACTTTTCTACAAGTGCTTCAAATTCATCAAGACGACGCTCAAAGACTGCAAAGGCAGCATTGAGATAGTCTTCTTTTTCCATATCTACACCAGCTTTTTTAATGACATTTAGCGGATAATCAGAATTTCCTTCTTTCAAGTAGTTGAGATACTTCTCTTTATCTTCTTGCGTTCCGTTAACAATCTTATCAGCTAAGGCAGAAGCAGCTGAGAAACCGGTTGAGTATTGGAAAACATAGTAATCATAGTAGAAATGCGGAATCCGTGCCCATTCGTATTGAATTTGTGGGTTGTCCTCTTTCGTCAAACCATAATATTTTTCATTCAAATCTGCGTACAAATCATTCAAAAATTCACTCGTCAAGACTTGACCTTCTTGGTCAGCTTTGTGAATGGCATGTTCAAACTCGGCAAATTGAGTTTGGCGGAAAACAGTTCCACGGAAACCGTCCAAGAAATGATTCAGAATCGCAAAGCGGGTTTGATCGTCATCTACTTCTTCCAATAATTTCTCCGTAAGGATATTTTCGTTGGTCGTAGAAGCAATCTCAGCTAAGAAAATAGAATAATCTCCGTAAACGTACGGCTGATTTTCACGAGTGTAGCTGGAATGCATGCTGTGACCTGTTTCATGAACCAGCGTGAAAAGATTGTCCAACGTATCTTGCCAGTTGAGCAACATAAAAGCATTGGTATCGTAAGAACCACCAGAATAAGCCCCAGAGCGCTTGCCTTGATTTTCATAAACATCAATCCAACGATCTGAAAAGGCTTCTTTTACTCGACCTAGATAATCTTCTCCAAGGATAGCTAAGACTTCTTCTGCTTTCGTCAAGGCTTCCTCATAAGTAAATTTATAATCTGCTTCTGATAATGGTGTGTAGAGGTCGTACATTTTCAAATCAGAAAGGCCTAAAATCCTTGCACGTAGCGCAATATAGCGATGTAAGAGTGGCAAATGTTTGTTGACCGCAGACACTAAGCTATCATAAACACTTTCTGGAATAAAGTTAGCAAACAAAGCAGCTTCACGCGCAGAAGAAAAACTACGAACTTTGGCATTGTAATTATGAACTTTAACATTCGTTTGGAGTGTCTTAGCATAAGTGTGTTGGTATTGCTCATAGACGCTGTAAAGCGCTTCATAAGCTTCCTTGCGGACTGTACGATTTTTCGACTCCACTAGACTGATGTAATTTCCGTGCGTCAATTGCACTTCATTTCCTTCTTCGTCGTGTACGGTTGGAAAGACAATATCGGCATTATCCAAGATTCCAAAAGTATCACCCGCAGCACTAAAAATTTCACTAGCTCCTGCCAACAATTCTTCCTCACGTTGAGAAAGGATGTGAGGTTTCTTTTGCAGTAGCTTATCAAAAAAGTGCTGATAGATTTGCAATTCGGGCTTTTCAGCTAAGAAAGTCTGATATTGCTCGTCTGTGATTGCCATAAATTCTGGTTCATAGAAAGAAAATGCCTGTCCGAATTCACTATAAATAGCCATACCCTTGGCTTGGTATTCTTGGTATTTTGCCACGCGCGTATCTTGGTCATTTTTCATGTGAGCATAGGAATAGAGCTTTTCTATGCGACGCATTAAGTCCAATTGGATTTCTGTTGTTTTTAAAAGGCTATCAGCCGAATCCAAAAGATGACCTGCTAAGCTGCTGGCTTCTTTTAATTCTTTTGAAACTTGACTTAACTCTGCCTCAAAAGCTTCATCTGTTGGGAAAATCGTTGTTAGGTCCCAAGTGTATTTTTCTTCAATTTCATTTCTTTGTTTTGCCATAAAATTTCCTCCGTCCTTCCTATTCTATCATAAATATTGCCAAAAATCTTTGCATAAAAAGCTGGGGGATAGAGAATTTGGAGATTTTTATTTTTTTCATAATAAGCTGAAAATTGCTGGTAATAAGGTGTGAGATCTTGAAAAATCTGGCAGAAAGAGCTGGAACGAACAGGTTGAACCTGCGGATAAAAGTCATTAGCTGTTTTGGTTAATAAATTATCACCCGCTTGGTACAATTCTGCTTGCAATTTCATCCATTTGGGCTGCTGATAGTAGAGCTGCTGACGCACATAACGGCAAATATTTTTATCTTCTTTTGCCAGAAAACTCGTCATCTCCTGCTTGCAGAATGGCTGACGAAAGATGTCTAAAAGATTTCCTTTGCCAAAAGTAAAAATTTTTTCCTTATACTGCGCCTTGCCATGCAAATCTTCATGAATCAAGTATTTAAGCCTCAAAAGCTGTTTTTGTTCGTCCAATTCCCACAGATGAAAGCCCATATTTTGACTAAAATAGAGAAAATCCTTTTGCAAATTGGTCAAGGCATTTTTCAGCCAAAGTTTCTTTCCCAAGAGCCAAAGAACGCGATAGCCATACTGACGATAACTGTCCGTACGCTCTTTTAAGCGTTTTTGACTAAGCGAACTGCATTGAACTTCAAGTGCAATTTGTTTTTCAACTAACAAATCTGCGATTTGCTGCAATTCTGGTAAATAAGCTTCCACTTGAATCGCATGACTAGACTTTCTAGCCCAAGTAAACAAAGCAGCTTTCAGATTTAGGTGTTCTGCACTTTCATTTTCCGTAGAAAAATGGCAGTTTTTCAAGGAAATATGAGCAAAATGCGGTCGCATCACCTTGCCATTCTTAAATCGCACTGCTTCCTGACAAGCCGGACAGAAAAATCTATCCAGCGGATTTACCCTATCTTCCACAGCATTTAGCATTTTTCCGTTTTCCTGACAAGCCATTAACATAGATTATTTTCCCCTTTTACTTAAATTATTCGCAAAAAAGAGAAACTTCCGAAAAAGTTTCTCAAATCTTTTATAAGGGGAAACAAATTTATTGAATCGCTTCAGCACTATTCATTTCTTCTTTGTACAACTTAGTATCATACATCTTAATAAATGGATACCAAATGACAAAGGCAGCCAGAGCACAGATAAGTGCAACTACAAAGGCACCAATATTACCACCTGAACCAACGTAAGCTCCAATACCAATAGGTGTTGGCCATGGTGTTTGGGCAATCGCTTTACCAGCTAGTCCAAGTTGAACAGACCAGTAACCAATGGAAGCAGAGACGATTGGAGCCAAAATAAACGGAATGGTTAACATTGGATTATACACAATTGGTAGACCAAAGATAAGGGGTTCGTTGATGTTGAAAATAGCTGGCCCCATTGAAGCTTTGCCCAGCATGCGCTGCTGATCTGATTTTGCACGGAAAGCGATGTAGAAGCAAAGCAGTAAAGTCGCACCAGAACCACCGATCGTTACATAAGAGTTGGTAAATTCACCTGCATAGGCAATGAATTTGCCGTCAACGTTTTGTGCCATATTAGCAAGCAAAATTGGATTAACCAGTCCCATAACGATATTCGCACCATGAATACCGACAATCCAAAGAGCATGAACCAATAAGTAAATCACAACAATACCTAGCCATGTGTTAGTGATATGACTAACAAAGGCAAACGGAATTGCAATAACTTTATAAATATCCGTACCAAATAGGATAAAGATACCGTTAATGACAAGTACTGCAAATGCAATGACAAATCCTGGAATGAGAGCTGTAAATGAACGAGCAACTCCTTCTGGAACAGCTTCGGGCATCTTGATGACCCAATTCTTCTTCACACAAAGGCGATATAGTTGTACAGCGAGAATGGACATCAGAATCGCAGTAAACATACCTGATGTAGACAGACGTGTCAAACTATCTCCGCCAACAGTCCAGCCACCAATTGTTGTTTTTCCTGTCACGGCTGAAATCATTCCTTTTGAATAAGTCAATTCAGGAATAGTCAAAAAGTAAGCAAATACCGCTAACAGACCACCATTGAGTGGATTGAGATTGAGCCCCTCTTCTTCGACATAAATTTTTGTGTATTCATATCCAATAACAATGGCAAAGTAGAGAGACAAAATCCCCATTGTACACTTATAAGCTAGCAAGTAGAGAGCTTGAATCTTATCAAATGAATTTGCCCACAAATCCACAATAAATTGAAGATTAAAGGCCTGCGGTATAACACTAAGAACCAAGAAGGCAGACCCTACGATTGTAAAGGGAATACTGGCCATCCCGGCAGCAACAATAGCACGAACAGGACGCCAAGTAGAGACTTTCCCCATTGGTCCCATGAGGTACTTTTCTAGAAATTCAAACAATTTATTCATAATATATCCTCCTATGATGTTTGAAATATGGTTTCTAAACTAACGTTGAACAGTTGCAATATATTCTTGAATGCGCTTATATTGCTTGTCTGTATGGTGATGAATTCGACTTAATTTTCTTAGCATGAGAATGGCTAAAAGTAGCCCCAATGAAAGTACAACCGTTAAAACGGTTACAGTGGTTGTACTAATCGAAAAAAATGGAAAGAGAAAATGATACTGTCCCGCAAAAACAAGCAGCAGTAGCAAAATATTTGCTAAAGCAGAAACATTGTAAAAGAACTGCGTTAATGTCGCTTCTTTTTGATGAACGGTGTACATTCGTGTTTGTTCCCACATTGCTAACGCTGCAAGAATCGTTAGCAACAAAGGCAACAGCAAAACTAAGCCAGCATTAGAAAGATACAACATGAGCATCCAATACAGATTAGCAAAGAAGAAAAAGGCTGTTGCATAACGAACTGAAAAGTAGCGTGTATAGTACATATTTTTAATTGCTGCTTCTTTTCGTCTAGCTTCCAATTCTTGTTTTTCTTTTTCAGTCATATCTACTCCTCCCACCTCTTCTTTTACTTTTCAACCTTCCGATAAAGGCTAAGCATTTCAAGTGCCACTTCACGCAGTGTCATAGTTGTCATCAAGTGGTCCTGAGCATGAACCATAATGATTTCAATTTTGATTTCTGTTCCACTTGCGTATTCTTGCAGCAAGTTTGTTTGTGCATGATGTGCTTCCAATAGCTCTGCATTGGCAGCTTCTAACTTTTCAGCAGCTTCATCATAATGCCCTTCGCGCATATCAGCGAAGGCTTCGTGAACCGTTGTCCTTGATGAACCACTGTGCAAGATAATTTCAAAAGCGGCCACCTGTAATTCTTCCTGATTCATAGACAATCTCCTTTACTTTATTTTTAAAAATAACTGTTTAAACTCTGCAAATGACTGACAATCCAAGATCTGTTTTTGCAAGTCAGGCTGCTCTAACAAATCCACAATCTTAGATGTCAACGTCGCCATTCCTTCATTCCCATAGATAGCTGGCGATGGAAGAAAGATGAGCCGAATATGAGGATTTTCTTCATTCCACTGAAGACCGTTTTTTACAATAGCGACACCGATTTTATGATGTTTAGCAATCGGTTTAATCGGATGCGGCACCGCGATTTGCTCTGAGAAAATAACCGAACTCATTTTTTCACGCTGCTCCATTAAATCCTGCATACAAGAAACAAAATCCTGCTCTTCACCTTGTCCCATTTGGATCAGTAACTCTTGTAAGATGACCTCTTTTGTCGCATCTTGAGTAAGAACAAAACAAGCGGAGGAGAAATAGTCATCAAAGATTTTTTCTTCATTTTGATCCACCATTACTGCTGTTTCTGATATCAAAGAACTTTCTACAGGTTTCAGCTGAGCCATTTTATGTTTTATCTCTTTTAGCTCTTCTGAATTTAAAAAGATGCTGACTGTAAAAACAGGAACACTGAAGACCAGATTGGATAAATCAATAGATGAAATGATAAAATCAATATTTTTCAGACGTTCATCACTCAACTCATAATAGCCAATTACATCCACAATGTGGACTAAGTTACCCAGCTCATTATCAATGCGATTTTTCAGCATTTGTGCTGATCCGTAGCCCGTTGCACAAATCACCAAGATATTAAACTTTTGCTTTTCCTTTAACCGCTCCAAGGCAGCCATGAAATGCAGGGCGATGTAGGAAACTTCATCATCAGACAAGTTTTCCTTAGAAAAAATTGGCATGGCCTGCAAGAGCTCTCTTGTCATCGCTAAAACAGATGAGTACTGCTGCTGAATGTCCTTTAAAAGAGGATTTTCCAGCACTACATGATTTTGCAAACGTACAAGTAAGGTAACTAAATGCGTGACAACTCCCTCAACTAACTGGAAGTCATGTTGAAATTGATAATCCTTGACATGCTCGACCTGCTCTAATGCTTCTAGTAACTGCCTGCGGATTTCTTGGTTTATATCCTTCTTTGCATATTGATTATCTTGGCAAGAAGCTTTAGAAATCAAGTGCAAGGTGATATAGTCCACTTCCTCCTTTGGAAATTCCAGTCCTGTTGCCAGATACACTCTATATAAAATTTTCTCCGCAATTTTTCGCTCTGCCAGATAATTTTCTTGATTCCAATTTTCAATTTGATTGATTTGAAAACCTTCTGCAATTCGTTTAAAAGAAAGAGCGATGTGAATCACCAAGTTTTGAATGACAAAATCTGACAACTTTAAGTAACTTTCGCGGCATTCATCTAGCACAATAATCGTCAATTCTTCTAAACTGATTTGCCGACCAGGAACTTCAATCGTGATGTAATTATGCAAACTTTGAAAGAAATTATCACGGAAAAAATAATCCATGATAAATCGACGCTTGTTGCGCTCACTTCCCTTTACATAAACACCTCGATTGGCTTTACTTTCGATTTGTAAGTCATACTTTGCCAAGTCTTTTCTGATTTTCTTAAAATCCGCTGACAAAGTTGACCGACTGACAAATAATTCTTCTGCCAAGTTGTCAAAATAAAGCTTCTCTTGCTCAAAAAGCAATTTGTTTAAAATGTAATTGTAACGATCTTCTATATTTTCAGTCTTAGCAGCATTTACCTCGGTCAATAGTTCAGCCTGTATAAAATCTTGACAAAGGGCTTTATCTTGCAATTCTAATTTATAGCCATAACCTTGCTTAGCAATAATTTTCCAGCCTGTTTCATGAGGATTCCAGTCCATCAAGGATTTCAGATAAGTTCTTATCGTACGATCAGAGCAAGACAGCTGACTGGCTAACTCCTTACTCGTCATATAGTGATTTTTGTTCTCCAATAAGGATTGCAGAATCAATTTTTCTTTCTGATGTAGCAATACAGTTCTCCTTCCACATCTGTCTGTAAGAACTATTTTATCCTTTTTTGCGCTGAAACTTTAAATCTTTTCCAAGATGAGATTTGCCATTTTTTCAATTCCCATTGGAATTGGAATATAAGCTTGTGGTGGAATTTGTACAATAGGCTTTCCAACCTTTGCACCTGCTTCTTCAAATTGTTTAAAATACATCTTTGTTTGCGGGCTGATGAGATAGAGGTCATATTCGGCAGCAGCAATCGCTTTGCCGCCTTCTGTCGCACTAACAGCATCTACTTCAATATCATGCCCCTTACCCTTTAAAAATTCCGTTGTTTTCTTTGCCATCAAAGAAGATGACATACCTGCTGCACAGATAATCAATGCTTTAGCCATAAGATTTTCTCCTTATAAATAAAATTTATTTTATAAACTCATTATAGATGAAAACGATTACAATATCCATCTCATTTTTTTCCGTAGTGAAACGGAAAAATTTCCCTTTTGCTTTTACTTGTATTTCAGTTTATAGTAGAGAATAGTCCCTGATAAGACTAAGGAAACACCATTTGCCATAATCAAAGGCAGATCGTCAATCACCAGACCATGGAACAGCCACAAAGCAATACCAACAACTTGCATCAGATACATGCAAAGCGCAATAGACTCTGTGTCTTTGGTTTTGATGACTTTAATGACCTGCGGTAAAAAGGCAAAAGTAGTTAATATCGCTGCTATACTTCCAATCATATATGTTCCCCTTTCATAAAAACGAGGCTAGGAAAATCTAACCTCGCTCTTTTATTATCTACGCAGTCTAAAAAAGATTTGTCAGCCCCGGAAATTTGGATAAAACCAGAATATCTTTCTTTTCCAAACCGTAAGCAGACATTATCAACTCTTGAATCTTCACATCATTGATGTCACTGTCTACGACAAAACCGTCTGCATTTTTCAACTTAATGGTTAAATGCTGGGTGATAGCTGGATTGGCAGCCAAGTCTGGCACAGCGACTCCTTTAGAAAATTTGATGACATAGGTTATTCTTTTACTCATGATAATCTCCGATTTAGTCTACTGCTGCTCCATTTGAAGCTATCACTTCCTTATACCAAGCAAAAGATTTCTTAGGCGAACGCTCATAGGTTCCATTTTCCTCATCGTCCTTGTCTACATAGATGAAACCGTAACGTTTGCGCATTTCACCGGTACCTGCAGACACCAAGTCGATACAGCCCCAAGGTGTATAACCCATGAGGTCAACCCCGTCTTCTACCACAGCCTTTTTCATTTCCCGTATATGGGCGTCCAAATAGTCAATCCGGTAATCATCATGCACCATACCGTCTGCTTCCACTTTGTCAATGGCACCAAAACCATTTTCTACGATAAAGAGCGGCAGGTGATAATGATCGGTGAACCAGTTGAGAGCATAGCGCAGACCTTCTGGGTCAATCTGCCAGTCCCATTCTGAAGCCTGAACATAAGTATTCTTGACCAGGTCCTCGGTTTCCACATAGTCAAAGTAGGGATTGTTTTCCCGGTGGGAATCAATAGCAAAGGACATATAGTAGCTAAAGCCGATGTAATCAACAGTTCCAGCCAGCAAATCTTCCTGATCCTGCTCGGTAAAATCAACCTTTATACCTTTTCTTTCCCAATATTTAAGAATATGTTCTGGATAGAGACCGAAAACATGGACATCTGCAAAATAATAACGCTTTTGCATGGCTTTCATAGCCATGAGGACATCCTTAGGATTGCAAGTAGCTGGATAAATCGGACACATGGCAATCATACAGCCAATTTGGAAGTCGGGATTGATTTCATGACCGATTTTAACTGCTCGTGCAGAAGCCACCAATTCGTAGTGAGCTGCCTGATACATGATGGCCTCCCGGTCATCTCCTTCTTTGTAGACAATCCCGGAATTGGTGAAAGGAGCAAAATCTTCTTGGTAGTTAGCTTGATTGTTGATTTCATTGAAGGTCATCCAGTATTTGACCTTGTCCTTATAGCGCTTGAAGACGACTTCTGCAAAGCGGACGAAGAAATCAATAACCTTGCGGTTCTTCCAACCACCATACTCGGTTACCAAATGATAAGGCATTTCAAAGTGAGATAGAGTAATGACCGGTTCAATCCCATATTTGAGGCATTCATCAAAAAGATCATCGTAGAACTGCAGACCGGCTTCGTTGGGCTCTCCTTCGTCTCCCTTAGGAAAAATCCGCGTCCAAGCGATAGAAGTTCGGAAGCACTTGAAGCCCATTTCCGCAAACAGAGCAATGTCCCCCTTATAACGATGATAAAAATCAATTGCTTCATGATTTGGGTAATATTTGCCCGGCAACACTCCTGCCGTAATTTCACGCGGAACCCCGTGGCGAGCTGCTGTCATCACATCAGCCACACTAATGCCCTTGCCACCTTCTTGCCAACCACCTTCCAGTTGATGAGCTGCAACTGCTCCGCCCCAGAGAAATCCGTCTTTAAATGTTGACATGTCTAAAATCCTCCTGATTTTGATATTTTTATTATACTCCTAAGAAAACGCTTTTAAAATTCATATTTTTGCCACAGCAATGCGGAAAAATGATAGAAATAGATTCAAAGTTTGTGAAAGTGCCTGCTTTTCTACTCATTTATTTCTATAATGAAGAAAAAGAATATAAAATCTACATCATGTTTCTCTATCCAAGAAAGGGCGTCTCATTCAGCTATGATTACAAATTTCTTCAATGTTTACAAAAAATCTTTGAGTTATATACCTATTATTGCTATAACTTGTTCGATAATAGCCTTTTTAGTATACTTTTTGCCCATTGATTCACGCCCGCTTTCTCTCTCCCTCTTTACTTTTCCTTTTAGCTTACCTCTTTTCTTTCAGAAAAAGAAAGTTTCTACTTTTATCTTTGCTGGTTTTATAGACGGTGTTTTAAAAACAGGACTTTTTCTACTTGGTATTAAGCCTTTTAATATTGCACTTTCGTTTTTAGCCGTTTATGGATGTATCAGCCTGATTGCCTGTGTGTGCCTCTTTCTATTTAGGAAAAAAACAAACGAGTAAAATAAAAAGAGTAAAACAGAACTAAAATTTGAAAATTTTTAATTCTGTCTCACCCGTAAAGTTACTTATTAATCTCTCAGACTGTCAAGGTGGGGAATGACGCAAACAACGTTAAGACTCGCTTCATGAGCCTTATCCGGCAACTAATTCGTCATTGCTTTATTATACAATATGCTATGAAACTGGAGGTTTTCGTCTGGCTTTTTTATACTCCTCTTGTCTTAGCCGAATAATTTCTGATTTGACTTGTTTGGTACTTTCAAAAAGAAAGCTAAAACAAACACTAGAAACATTACACCAGCTAAGAAAAAGCTCATCATTTCATAGCCAGACTGGTCTATCAAATCGCCTGCAATATTCTGAATCAGAATGGTTCCCAAATTTCGCGCTGTTTGAACAAGTGCAATGGCTGTCACCAGATATTTCTCATCTACTAAGTTAGCAACAATCTTCAAAGTCACCATAATCAGCAACATGCCTGTGGCGTGCTTGGACATCAAAGTCAAGAGAATCTTGGAGGTAAGCCCCAAATCCAACCCATAAATTGCATACTGTAAAAGCAAAATTCCCAAAGGAATGTAGAGCAATTTTTTAATTGGAATCTTATCCATAAAAAGATAAGAAAAGAAAATCAAGGGCGACTCACAAATCACAGAAATAGCTACCACAGTTGTTGCCATATTGACACTTAAACCGCTGTGCTCTAACATAGAAGGAATATAAGTATGCCCTGTATTTCCCACTCCAGAATAGAGCGCTACAATAACGAGGTAAAACAAATATGTTTTATTTTTAAAAATCTGTCCAATATAGGAATCATTTTTCGTTTGTTTAGTCTTTTTGCGAGGTTGATCGTGTTTCGGATCAATCCCTAGCACTCCAAGAATGCTCACACACATCATGCCGATAAACACAATGAAAATCGCTTGAGGAGAGATGAATTTATAAATCAAGCCTGCCAATTGCGAACCCATTGCATAACCAAAAGTACCCCAGATACGGATTTTCCCATAAGTATAAGGACTTTGAGCCGCCAGCACATCCATAACAGGGTTAACACCATTTACCAACATTAAAACAGCACTATACCAAATCGTCAGCAGTAAAAGATTATTGGCTTGCATAAAAAAGATTGCCCCCACAATAATCAGAAGGAAACTATAAATGGTTACTTTTTTAATACCAATCATATCATTTAAAACACCTATAATAGGCTGCACAATCATTGAAGAAAAGAACGAGGCGGAAACAACCAGCGAAACCTGGCTAGCTGAATAGCCCTTATCCAGCATATAAACTGAAATTAAAGTCGAAAAAAGCGAATACGATAAAAAATAAAAATTATACATCAAAAAATAAGCAAAATAGCTATTTTGAAATTTCCTAAACATGATTTTTCCTTCTCCCTAAAAAGGTGACAAAGCCCGATTGGATAAATCAATCGAGCTTTCTATTCTGCAATGAGTGATTAACGTTTCTGACGACGAGATAGCTGTGTATCGTTAGTTGTACGCTGTTTTCTTCTTTGCTTACGTTTCGTTGCTTCAAAAACGACAATGAGCAAAAGAATAAGCAACGGAACTGCGATCAGAATGTGATAATCTAAAAAGAGTTGCTTCAAACTTTTTCCGCCAGATTTTGCTGTTGTAGTTTTTACAGTTGACTTAGTTGTACTGTTTTTAGTTGCAGTATTCTTTACTTCTGTGACACTTTCTCCATCTGAAATGAGCGAAGAAAGTTGCTCCAAACCATTATCATTTTTCAATACGTCATTTTCCACAACTGCTTTTGCTGCTGTGCCTTTTTTCACTGTCGCATAGAAATCTTTTGATAATTTATAGGTCTTTCCATTGATTTCTTGCTCACCAGCATTGAAAACTTTTTTATACTCATAGTCAGCATAAGCCTTTTCAATCAAGGCATTGCCAAACGGATGACGATAATACTCTCCGTTTTGATCAGCCCAATCACCAACACCCATGATGACACTAATCAAACGTTGTTCCCCTCGCTTAATCGTTGCGATGTAATTAAAAGCTCCTCGTGGACTTGACCCCGTCTTTAAACCTTCGACGCCTTCGATGCCATATTTGGCACCGGGAAGTGAGTAATTATAGGTTTCAAAGGTTTCTTCATACGGCGTTCCCTTTTTCACCGTTACGACTGGTTTATTGGTGTAATTTAAAATATTTGGATAATTCTTGACGAAATGGTATCCTAAAATGGCTAAATCGCGCGCTGTTGTCTGATTAGCTGCGTTGTTATCATACCGTTGTGGAGTATACAAGCCTTTGAAAGAAACAGCTGCAGCTCCGCTAGCATTGAACCATTTTGTATTGGTCATACCCAATTCTTTTGCCTTGGCATTCATCATATCCAAAAATGTATCTGGATCATTGTTAGATAAATAATTGGCTAACATGACAGTTGTCGCATTTGAAGATGGAACAGCTGTCATCGTAATCAATTCAGAAACAGTATAATCTACTCCTGCCACAATTTTATTGTTGGAAATTTCGTAAATTTTGGCAATTGCTTCATCACGTGGTGTTGCTTTGATAACTGTATTTTCGCTCAACTTTCCTTGCTGAATTGCTTCAAAAACTAAATACAAGGTCATCAATTTGCTCATACTGGCAGGATCACGAACTTCATCAATATTGTCTTGCCAAAGAATGTTTCCCGTATTAGCATCTACAATCAAGGACGATTTAGGTCGATTGATTGGATTGATCTTCTCGTTTGGATACATTTTTTGTGCCATATCAACCAACTCATCTGCGCGAGCAGCAATTACTCCCACATACAACACAAAAAGACAAATAATAGCTAACAGCTTTTTCACTAGAATCCTCCTAAGTTTTCACTTATCTTCTAGTATAACACACTTTATTCATAAGATAACGAACTTTTTCCAAAATGTCAAAAAACCTACCTAAAAATTAGATAGGAAATAGATGCTTATTTTTTCAAAATGCTTAAAGCTTCTTTATCTGCGATAATGACAACATCTTCATGTTTTTGAAGGACGCTTCCTGGTAGTTCTTCTGTAATCGGTCCTTCCACGGTTCCTGCAATCGCTTTTGCTTTTGAAGCACCATAAGCAAATAAAATAATGGACTTTGCATTGAGAATATTTTGAATGCCCATTGAGTAAGCTTGAGTTGGCACATCTTCTATCTTGTCAAAGAAACGAGCATTGGCTTCAATGGTTGATTGCTCCAAATCCACTACATGAACCGTACTGTCAAAACTCGTCCCTGGTTCATTAAACCCAATGTGACCATTTGTGCCAATTCCTAAAATTTGCAAATCAACAGGATTCTCTGCCAGAACGTGATTGTAGCGTTTGATTTCTGCTTCCGCATTTTCTGCAACACCATTTGGCAAGAAGCTTTCCTTAAATGGTTTTTTATCAAACAAATACTCCTGCATGAAATAGCGATATGACTGAGGATTTTCTCCACTTAGCCCGATGTACTCGTCCAAATTCACACTTGTTAAATCTGTCAAGTCAAGATCACTTTCAACAATTTGCTCGTAAAAACTCAAAGGACTGCTACCTGTCGCTAAGCCTAACGTTTTAGCTCCTTTCGCTAATTTTTCTTTTAATAATTCAAAAGCTACTCTACCACCGTCTACTTGATTTTCCACTTGAATAATTCTCATCGCTAAACTCCTTTTCTTTACTTAATTACATTATATGGTATAGACCAATTTTTGTCAAGAGAATTTATTCCTTTTTAAAGAATACGAGCTTGTTTGCAAAAAAAATCGTGTTATAATAGAAGAATGTTAGTCTATTTATTCTGTTTATTTTTGTTAGGAGTTGCTTTTGTCATAACTGCACTCCTTCTCAAAACCAAGCGAATGTGGCATTATACCTTACTGATTTTAGGTATTTTACTCATGTGCCTGCCACTTGTTGCTTCTTGTTATTCATTATGGATTTTATTTACAGCTTAAGGAGAATGTATGAATACTGCTGATTTTGACTTTCATTTACCAGAAGAGTTAATCGCACAAACACCTTTAGAAAAGCGAGATGCTTCCCGCCTTTTAGTAGTCAATCACGAAACTGGTCAAATGGAAGATACTCACTTTGATGCCATTATCGACCAATTAAATCCCGGAGACGCTTTGGTTATGAATGATACGCGCGTCTTACCAGCACGCCTTCATGGTGAAAAACCTGAAACAGGCGGACATGTTGAATTACTACTGTTGAAAAACATCGCAGGGGATGATTGGGAAGTGCTAGCGAAGCCAGCCAAGCGCTTAAAAGTCGGAGCTGCTATTTCTTTTGGCGATGGACGATTGACTGCAACTGTCTTAGAAGAATTAGAACACGGTGGACGAACTGTACGTTTCCATTACCAAGGGATTTTCTTGGAAGTGCTTGAAAGTCTGGGCGAAATGCCATTACCGCCTTATATTCATGAAAAGCTAAAAGACCGTGAGCGCTATCAGACTGTTTATGCTAAAGAAAATGGCTCAGCTGCTGCTCCTACTGCCGGGCTTCATTTTACCAAAGAGCTGCTGGCTCAGATTGAAGCCAAAGGTGTGAAATTAGTCTATCTGACGCTTCATGTCGGGCTAGGAACCTTTCGTCCTGTCTCTGTAGATAATGTAGACGAACACGAGATGCACTCAGAATTCTATACATTGTCTGAAGAGGCAGCTAACACGCTTCGACAAGTCAAAGCTAGCGGAAAACGTGTCATAGCTGTTGGAACAACTTCTATCCGTACGCTGGAGACAATTGGCTCAAAATTTAATGGGGAAATCAAAGCTGACTCCGGCTGGACCAATATCTTTATCAAACCTGGCTACGATTGGAAAATAGTAGATGCCTTTTCTACCAATTTCCACTTACCAAAGTCCACTCTTGTCATGCTCGTCTCAGCATTTGCGGGCAGAGAATTAGTGCTCTCTGCTTATCAGCATGCCATTGATGAAAAATATCGCTTTTTCAGTTTTGGCGATGCCATGTTTATAAAATAATAGGTGAAATATGAATAAAATTGAAAGTCGTCATCGACTCATTCGCTCGCTTGTCCTAGAGAAAAAAATTCACACACAACAGGAATTACAAGATTTGCTTTCAGCAAATGGCGTTACAGTGACGCAATCCACACTTTCTCGAGACATTAAAGCTTTGAACTTAGTAAAAGTACACGAAGCAGATATTTCTTATTACATTATCAATAGCATGGCACCTTCACGCTGGGAAAAACGGCTGCGTCTCTATATGGAAGATGCCTTGATTATGCTGCGTCCTGTTCAAAACCAAGTCGTCATGAAAACACTCCCTGGTTTGGCACAATCATTCGGCTCTATCTTAGATGCTTTAGAATTTTCCGAAATTGTTGCGACAGTCTGCGGTGATGATGTCTGCTTGATTATCTGCGAGGACAATCAAAAAGCGCAAGATTGTTTTAACAAATTAAAACAATTTGCACCTCCGTTCTTTTTTAGTAAAGATTAAAAAGCTATGGCTGGATTTTTATCCAGTCGTAGCTTTATTTTAGTTAGTAATACCGTATTGTCTTAATGATTGACTGCTAGCAGGGCAAAAAATGAATTCTTGTACAATTTACAAGTTCATTCTCACTTCTACTTTCTTCTAACTATTTTCCAGCTAAGCGATAAATCGTTTCAGCATAGATGTCCATGGCTTTATACAAATCCTCAATCACAGTTCGTTCATTCGCTTGATGTTCTGTTTGCAAAGCACCAGGGAAAAGTGCGCCAAAGGCCACGCAATTTGGCATGGTGCGAGCAAATGTAGCACCACCAGAGGACACAGCAGGACTATTATCATTTGTTTTTTCTTTATAGACAGCCATTAACGTGCTGACCAATTCACTATCAAGCGGCACATATAATGGTGCAAGATAGTCAAATTCTTCATAACGCAATTGATATTCTTCAGCAATTTGGCTTAATTCCTGTACTAATTTATCTTTGTCTGCAAGAACTGGAATCCGCATGTCAATCCGAATTTCAGACTTGTCCTGATCTAAGCTTAATCCAGAAACATTGAATGACAAAGTTCCTGAAGGCTCATCTGAAATTTCACCAAACAAGCGGCTGCCTGTAGCATCTTCCCTAACTGCTTCAGCGATAAATTGAATGGCAGAGTGTTGAATAAGCGGATTTAGTCCTGTTGCCAAACGTACAATAGCATTCACGCCCTCAGCTGCATCTTTTGAATGCTTAGGGACACCAATGACTGTTACTGTATCTGCAGTTCGTTCGTATTCAAAAGCCTGTGTTTTCAATTCAACTTCTAATGAATCTGCTAAATTTCCCGTATAGCTTGCTTTTGCAGGTACAACATTAAAGGCTTCTCCTGCTTCAATAGCAAGTTCTTGCGAGCCTGAACCATGTAACTTAATCTGCAGTAAACCTTTTTCAGCATAAGTCAGCGGGAAAGAAGAATCCGGTGCAAAACCAAGCGTCGCTGTTTCCTCCAGCTCATTGTAACGAGCCATACAGCGCCACAGAGTTTCTTCGTCTGTACCATAGATGAAACGAATCCGCTTGTTAAATGTCACACCTGCATCCATCAATGCTTTAACAGCATAAAGTGCAGCTAGGGACGGACCTTTATCATCTTGCACCCCACGTCCATGTATCCAACCATCTTTTATAGTTGCTTCAAATGGAGGAGTTTCCCAATCGGACAAATCTCCCGCTGGAACAACGTCTAAATGGCAGAGAACGGCCAGGAGTTCTTCTCCCTGACCGATTTCTGCATATCCATAATAGCCTTTAGGATCAATGTAAGTTTTAAAACCTAAACTCCTAGTGATCTCTAGCATTTTTTCTAAGACGTTTTGAATAGATTGTCCGAAAGGTGTCCCATTTTCCCCTTCATTAAGAACTGACGGGTAGGAAACGATTGTTTTCAGCGATTCTAAATAATCAGACTTAATTTTTTCGGTTAAAAATTGTTTCATAAAGAACACCTCGTTATTTTCCTATTATAAGAACGTTCCTAAAATAAGAAGTAGAATACTTACTACAAAGATTCCTGCAACCAATTTTGCAACGAATTTCCACCAAGTACCCAAATCAATACGTCCAAGAGCAAGTGCCCCCATAACGATACCAGATGTTGGAGTAACAAGGTTCAAAAGACCAGAAGCAGATTGGTAAGCAGTGATAATCAAGCTTGCTGGAACGTTGACGAATTTTCCAAGAGGTGCCATGATACCCATTGTTGCACTGGCAAGACCAGATGTTGATGGGATAAGGAATGACATTGGCAGATAGAAAATGTAAGTCAATACGATAAACACTTGAGATGATAGACCTTTCAGTCCTACTTCACCCCAGTGAAGGATTGTAGCAGTAATCATACCGTCGTTCATGATAACTTGAATACCACGCGCAACAGCTACGATAAGCGCAACACTTAGAAGATCAGCCGCACCATTGATAAAGACAGTGATAAAGCGGCTTTCTTTCATGCGGTAAACAAAACCAATGATGATACCCATTACCATAAAGAGCATTGCCCCTTCTGGGAAGTACCAGGTACCCAAAGCAGATGTTGAACTACCAACAATCTTACCAATGAACGGAAGTCCAACCAACCATTTATTGAAACTTTCAAAAATAGTTACCTTCAAGTCTGTCCATGGAATGAAACTCATAATCATGAGAACAAAGGTCAAGACAAAGAGTACCAACACTTGTTTTTGTTTCTTGCTAAGAGTGGATTCTACATTAGCAACTGCATCTACATTAAAGTGCTTCAAATCTTCTTCACGATGACTGTAAACCAAAGATTTTGTAGGATCTTTTTGAATCTTATCTGCATAACGATATACGAAATAAGTACCCAAAGCTGTCATCACAACAAAGAAGATTAACCGAAGAACGATACCGTCACCAGTACCTACACCTGCTGTCGCAGAAGCTATACCTGTAGCAAATGGATTCAGAGTAGAAGCCAAACATCCAATTTGAGAACCAAGAAGGATAATAGCTACCGCGGTCAAACTATCAAATCCTACTGCCATCATAACTGGCACAAGAAGTGGATAGAAAGCCATGGTTTCTTCACCCATACCATAAGTGGATCCGCCAAGAGCAAACAGAGGCATCAAGACTAAAATCAACATCTTTTCGCGGCCTTTGTACTTCTTCACGATAGAAGCAATCCCTACATCAAGGGCACCTGTTTCATTGACAACACCAAGGAAACCACCAACCATCAGAATAAAGAAGGCAACATCAATTGCTGCTGATGTTGGTTCTTTCCCAAGCATAGCACGAATCGGAGCCATTAAGACATCCCAAATCCCTTGTGGATTTTGAGCAACAGTCTTATAGGTTCCTGTAATTAGATTACCAGACTTATCAGCATCATATTGACCAGCTGGAATAATCCAGGTCAATACTGCCATAATGGCAATGATAATCATCAAAACGGTATAAGATGACGGCATCTTAAACCCTTTTTTTGCTTTTTCACTCATTTGTTTTCCTCCTAAATGTAACAAATTGTAAAAATTTAACCGAATCCCATTTTCAGAAAGCGCTTCCTTTGACTATATTTTAACATATTCAAATAAAAAATACTAGTCATTTTCAAAAAAATTATCATTTTACAACAGTAAAATAGACTTAAAGAAAGCAAATCTAAAAATAGGAAACACCGACATTGTTTTAAAAAGTTTTATTACAGTCTTAAACTTATAAATGATAACACTCTGTTATCCTTTTTCAATAATCGTTCCGCTTTCAGACTCAATTAAAGCACCTAAGTTTTCAAGAGAAGTAATGACAGCTTCACCTTCTGGTCGATCATTTACAAAGGCAATAGCTGCTTGCACTTTAGGTAACATACTTCCTGGTGCAAACTGTTCTTGCTTGATGTATTCTTCAAGCTGAGCTACATTAACACGCTCTAACTTAGCTTGATCTGGTTTATTGTAGTTCACATAAACATAGTCAACACCTGTCAAGACAATGAAAAGATCTGCTTCGACCAATTCAGCCAGACATTGTGAAGCAAAGTCTTTGTCAATTACTGCTTCTACGCCGGCAAGATGACCATTGTCTTCCTTGATAACAGGAATGCCGCCACCACCAGCAGCCACAACGACATGTCCTGCATTGATGAGTGTACGAATAGTTTCAATTTCTTTGATTCCAACTGGTTTTGGTGAAGCAACCACTTTTCTCCAGCCACGTCCAGCATCTTCTTTGAAAGTAGCTCCACTCTTTTCGGCTTCTGCTTTTGCTTCTTCTTCTGTGTAGAATGGTCCGATTGGTTTGCTCAAATTTGTGAAAGCTGGGTCGTTTTTGTCAACCACGACTTGTGTCACAACAGAAGCAACTTCTTTTTCAATCCCTTCTTCACGTAAAGCATTTTGAAGAGCATTTTGCAACCAGTAGCCGATACTTCCTTCTGTCATTGCAACGAGCGAATCAAGCGGGAACGCTGGATTTTTTTCAGAATCTGCCGCTAAATGTTGCAATAAAAGATTTCCAACTTGCGGTCCATTTCCATGAGTGATAATCAAGTCATCACCATTTTTAATCAATTTTACAAGATGACTTGCTGTTTCTGCTAATGCTTCTTGTTGTGCTTTAGCTGATGGATCAGATGAAAGGATGGCATTTCCTCCCAAAGCCACAACGATTTTACGATTTGCCATAAATAATGAGCCTCCTTAGAGTTTTTCTTGTATTATGTTTCTATTTTAGTATTTAGTAATAACAATGGAAACGAGCACTATCAAAAATGAGGACTGGACTAAAGCTATTAGTCGCAGCCCTCATAGCTGTTGGTAAACGGTTTTGGTTTTAAATTATACTTTTGGAATATAAAGGTTACCAAGAGTTGCTGCCATAACTGCTTTAATAGTATGCATACGGTTTTCAGCTTGGTCAAATTGGCGAGCGTATTTGCTGCGGAATACTTCGTCAGTTACTTCCATTTCTTTCACGCCGAATTTTTCAGCAACGTCTTTACCATAGACAGTATTTGTATCATGGAAAGCTGGTAAGCAGTGCAAGAAGATCAAATCTTCATTGTCAGCTTTCTTAATCAAGTCCATATTTACTTGGTAAGGTTTCAAAAGGGCTACACGTTCTGCGAATTTGTCTTCTTCACCCATAGATACCCAAACGTCTGTGTAAAGGACATCTGCACCTTTAACAGCTTCATCTGCATTGTCAGTAATTAAGACATGTGCGCCACTTTCTTTCGCATATCCTTCTGCCAATTTCACGATATCTTCAGCTGGGAAGAGTTCTTTTGGAGAGAAGATGTGCACATTCACACCGAGGATAGCACCTGTTACAAGAAGGCTGTTTGCAACGTTATTGCGTCCGTCACCACAGTAGACAAGAGTCAAGCCTTCCAAACGACCAAAGTTTTCTTGAACTGTCAAATAGTCAGCTAACATTTGAGTTGGATGCCATTCGTCTGTCAAACCATTCCATACAGGAACACCTGAGAATTCTGCTAATTCTTCTACCATGCGTTGGCTGAATCCGCGGAATTCAATTCCATCAAACATACGTCCCAATACTTTAGCAGTATCTTCAGTAGATTCTTTCTTGCCAAGTTGGATGTCGTTAGCTCCTAGGTATTCTGGATGAGCACCAAGGTCAATCGCTGCTGTTGTGAAAGCTGCACGAGTACGAGTTGAAGTTTTTTCAAACAAGAGAGCAATATTTTTACCTGCTAAGTAATGATGTTCAATATTGCGCTTTTTCAAATCTTTCAAATGAGCTGCTAAACCGATAAGATATTCTAATTCTGCACGTGTAAAATCTTTTTCTGCCAAGAAGCTGCGTCCTTGGAACACTGAGTTTGTCATTCTAATTATTCCTCTTTCTAATCTTAAAGTTCTTCACGTTCAAATGGCATTGACATACAACGAGGTCCACCACGACCGCGAACCAATTCACTTCCGCGAATCTTAATCAAACGAAGTCCGTATTCTTCAAGAATCTTATTTGTAACAACGTTACGGTCATATACCACTACCACGCCTGGTGCAATTGTAAGGGTATTTGAACCGTCGTTCCATTGTTCACGAGCAGCAGCAACAGTATTTCCACCACCACAACGAATCAAATGAACTTTGTCAATACCAAGATTCTTAGCTAACAATTCAGCCAAATCACCTTTTTCTTCTGCAATATGAAGTTTTTCATTTTCATAAGTAACAGAGTAAACGCGAAGGTCGCCTTCAATTTCTGGGTGAATCGTGAACTTGTCATAGTCAACCATTGTGAAGACTGTATCTAAGTGCATGAATTTACGATTATTAGCGAATTCAAATGCAATCACTTTCTTGAAGCCAACATTCTTCTTGAAGATATTAACCAAAAGTTTTTCAATAGATGCTGCGTCTGTACGTTGTGAAATACCTACTGCAAGGACATCTTTAGAAAGAACGAGTTCATCTCCACCTTCGATACGAGTTGTTTCTTCACGGTTATAAACCAAGTCAACATTGCCACCATATACTGGATGGTATTTGAAAATGTATTTACCATAAAGTGTTTCACGATTACGTGTATCTGAGTACATGTGGTTCAATGACACAGCATTACCAATTGTAGCAAATGGGTCACGTGTGAAGTACAAGTTTGGCATTGGGTCAATAGCAAATGGATAGTCGGATTCTACCAAGTCTGTCAAGCCTTTAGCTTCTTCAGGAATTTCTGGCAATTCTGCTTTTTGGAAACCTGCCATTGTCTTTTCAACCAATTCAAGGTTGTCTTCTATACTATGAAGAATGTCGCGAATAGCAACTTTTGTTTGTGCTCCGCGAATATTTGCTTCGTCAAGATATTCTTCAATAAATTCGTTACGAATTTCTGGAGAAGTCAATGATTCAGCGGCCAACTTTTCAAGGTAAAGAACTTCAATACCTTCTTTACGAAGAGCGTCTGCAAAAGCATCATGTTCTTTTTGAGCGTCTTCCAAAAATGGAATATCGTCAAAAAGCAGACGTTCCAAGTGATCCGGCATCAAGTTTTCCAACTCTTTACCAGGACGATGTAGCATAACTTTTTTCAGTTTTCCTATTTCTGAGAAAACATGAATAGGATGTGTAGACATCTTATGTCCTCCTCTTTTTCTTTGTGACTTAAGTTTCCTTAAGTTCTATTTACATGTTATATTGTAATATCTTTTGTTTGCGTTTTCACAATCAATTGTACATTCAAAGTGCCAAATCCTTTGCTTTTTTTAAAAGAAATTCTAATATTATTTCAAAATAAAACGCTTTCTATAAATATTTTATGCATTTTATTGGTTTTATGAATAATTATTTTTTAGAAATAAATCAAATTCTTAAGCTCATATTTGTCTAAATGAAAAAGAGGACAAGAAATTGCATTTTCGACTGCAATTTCGCCCTCTTTTGCATTACATATCTTCAAAATATTTTAAAAAGTATTCTTTATTCAAAAAGACAAGTTTCTTTCGTTTATATTGAATAATGTTTTCTTCTGTTAATTTTTTCAACACTTGATTAACTGTTTCACGAGTAGTTGCACCTAGTTTAGCTAGTTCTTTCATACTAAGTGCAAAAGGAATATCATCTCTATCTTGGCAAAAATCAATACATAAAATTGAAATCGCTTGAATAACTCGCTCTGTCGCACTAGCCAAAACAGAGTTTCGCAAGCGTAATTCATGGAAACGCAAAATATTCGATAACTTATGTGTGATGAATAACGTTTGCTTTATAGTTTGCTTAGAATAATATTCATACAAGTCAACAGGAATTGAAAAATATTCCAAATCTGTCACAGAAATCCCAGAATAATGATAATCTTTATCTTCAAACATACCACCATAAGGAAACATGGTATTTTCTTTCACATAATCAATGTAATTAAATGAATCTGTCTGGTCGTACTGTTCAATCCGAACATAGCCTTTATAAATCAAAAAAAGTCGCTCTCGTTTGTCTCCAGAAAAGAAAATAATTTGTCCTTTTGGTACTTTACGAAATTGAATCTCAACCGCTATTTTATCAAAATATTCAACTGGTAAATTTTCAAAAGCAGGATGTTCCCTAATGTAGCGATAATGCTCTTTGTTAATCATGATATCCTTGTGGTCCTTTTTTTACATTCTGCTCTTATTATAACACAAAAGGGCTTCAATCTTAAAGAGAGCCCTTACATTTTTCTGAAATTTGTTCTTTTTACAACGTGTCCTTCGCCCTATAAATATACGTATCTTAATTCATATTCACTCGATGCCATTCATTGATGACATAGGCCAATTGCCCAACTTGCGTAATACCAACACCGCTGATTTCATCACTCTCTGAAGTCGTTCCTCCCAGTCCTGCTGTATAAAGGGCAATCAAATAAGGCTTTCCCTCACACACAACTGCGTCTACATTTAATGCCTCTGCAACATAACCTGGCTTTTGGTAGATTGGAATGTCTCTTACATATCGTTTATAGTATTCATTTGGAAAAGACTCACCGATATAATACAAAATATCTTTATATTTTTCCTGATGTTTCCAAAGATAATCCAATACCTGAATATAATAATCCGTCGTTGTTTGATTCTGTTGGTTGATTGTCTTAATCTCGCCCCTTCCTTTTCCATAGCGCTGATACATCGTATAGGCTTTATCCAAGCCACCTAAGCGTTCCGCTAAAGCATAAGCAGGTGTATTTTCAGAATAGAGAAGAGAGTATTCCTGCATCTCAGGAATGTTCATTTCCCCATTAAATGCCGCTACGTAATTATTGTGTTCACCGATATATTCATAGCGAGTATGTGTAATATCAAACCGCTCGGTTAGTGATAAATTTCCCTTTTCTACCTCATCAACGACCAACATATTTAATGGCAATTTGTAAGTTGATCCTGCTGTCATCGGCTGTGTCTCATTCATAGCATAGGTTTGCCCACTCGTTAAATCCTTATAAGAAAATGCAACTTGTGAATGATCAATTCCCATCTCATCTAGATACGCCTGTACGACTTGAACCAAATTTAGATTGGCATAATCATAATACAAACCATAAGCTCCCATTACCGGCAAATCAACTTCCATGACTTTCTGCTTTTCTTCCATACTTTTTGTTGGAACACGAGTAGTTGCTGGTTTCGACTCTTTTGACGGACTTTTTTTCTTTTCTTGACTAACTGTGTAACTTTTAGCTACCTTCGTATGATGTGGCTTTCTAGCTTGCCCAAAGTGCACAGCACTTAACACCAACACACCACATATCATAAAGCAACCAATCAAACAAAGAATTATTGTCTTTTTACTCACGCACTTCTCCTAACTTATATACCTCATTATATAGGAAGAATAAAAAAATAACAAGATATGATAAACAGAATCATTAACTATTTTCAACTTCCTTTATTGTATATATACAGTATAAACTAATAATTCTAGTTCATTTAAAAAAATCCTAAATGATAGCTCTGATCCCTTGAATGGTAAAACTATCTCAGCTAGTCTGCTAAAAAGTGATAAAAAATCAATTTATTTTAAAATTTTCTTGAACATGATACTCTTTTTCAAATGTTTTTTGAGAGACGACTCGGTGATTGGTTACATCCAAATAATCATCAATATACCCTAGCACATACATGCCATAACCAGCAAATCCACCGCCTACTGTTCCAAGTGCGCCAATTTTTAAATTTTCTAGCGTAGAAGGATTTAGTCCTGCCATTAAAATCCGAAGATGATCATCCAACCAATATAAATAATTTTTAGCAAAAGCTTCTTTCACCCAATCAGGCTGTTCAGTTTCTTTGCCAATTTTCCAAACATCAGCTACTTGATTTTTATATATTGCTTTCATGGTATTCTCCACTTTTTGATTTATTCTTACCTTAATAAAAGTCTTCCATTTTTATAGGATAAATTGAGGTAAAAAATATAAGCAAACAATCATCACTACAACCGACAACATAACAGCCGACAGCAATGTGAGCCTCTCATTAAACTTCAATATTTTTATGCAGATAAATGTATAGACTGAACTCATCACATAAGTCGCAACAATAGCATAAAGCTGCTTTAAATCGTGTGACCAATAGTCTAAAAGCAAGGTTCCTATTAAGCCACCTAAAATCCATAGTTGTAGTTTCTTTAAATAAGTCATATATTCCTACTTTCTAATCATCTCATCTTTTACGTTTCCAGTACATCATTTCACAGACGTAATTAATCATATCACTAAGAGATTGCTATTTATTGTTACAAATCAAACTGTCTATATGAAGCAATGAAAAAGTTATTATTCGTGTTCTAATACATTTTTATATAGGTTTGTATTAGCTAGGTTAAAATATATACCACCCGTGGTGCTAGTTAAACTCAAAACACTATAAAAAGCCCATTTGAACTATACTAACAGGAGGTTGTCCCAATGAGACACTTACAGTATACCGCTAAATCCCATCATTTACAATGGAATATGAAGCAATTATCCAAAATTTGTCATCAGCTTTATCGGGATTATTGCCCCGATTCATTGAAGCATCGCCGTAATGTCAGCTTGT